>CALVZI010000042.1 GCA_944372485.1 uncultured Bacilli bacterium | reverse complement strand
AGTAGATTGTGATTGTGATGCTCATGCATCCGCACCATGTATGAAAGATATGGGTATTCTTGCTAGTACTGATCCTGTTGCGATTGATCAAGCTTGCTTAGATTTTGTATATCAATCTAATGATCCAGGTAAAGATAAACTGATTGAACGTATTGAATCAAGACATGGAGTACATACGATTGAAGCAACTAATGAACTTGGTGTTGGAAGTCGTGAATATGAATTAATTGAAATTTAATAATAAAAATAGTTTTCGTATTGGAAACTAGTTTTTTCTTACCTTTGTAAATGAATAACCTATATAAGAAAAATAGTACTCATAGATTAAGTGCTTACCACTATTTTGGCAAGTACTCAACATTGAAACGTTAAGTATTCCCTTTTTATTATATTCAAGGTTCTTTGACAATTCATTGTAATATAGATTGAATGATTGGTCAAATGTATGGCTAGTTTTAGAAAAATAAAGATTATAAAAATAATTGAAATGGACAAATGGATGTTGTTGTGATATTATAGTCACATAAAGGAGATGTAGTAGATGAAAAGTATTACAAGAAAACAATTGGAAAAATTTCATAAAGCTTATCACGAAAATCCTATGAATAAAGTTATTGAAAATGCTATTTACAATAATGGCATTGATGAAGTATGTTTAAATCATTCGATTATCGAAGAAAATCAACCCATATTTAATATTGAGTTACCAAAAGCTAAAGCATATGATCAAAAGCAAAGTGGTCGTTGTTGGTGTTATGCGACGATTAATATGATTAAATATAATGTTGCGCAAAATATGAATGTGAAAGTAGAGGATTTGGATTTATCTGTTGCTTATTTAACTTTCTTCGATCGTTTAGAAAAAAGTAATAAGGTTTATGAAAATTTGATTACAAGTGAGAAGTATGATTTTAAGTATTTGAAGGAAGAAGAATTACTTTCATTTGGAGAAGGTGGACAGTTTATATATGCCAGAGAATTAATCAAAAAGTATGGATTAATGCCAGCTGTTTATATGAAAGATTCTATTTCTTCCTCACATTCTAATAAATTAAATTTATTATTTCAAGAGAAAATAAAGAGTGATTGTAAAAAAATTATTGAATTCAAAAAAGAAAAAGCTTCCATGGAAAAAATTCGTCAGGAAAAAGAAAAAAATGTTAGAAGAAAACTACATTTTTCTATCAAAGATTTTAGGTGAACCGATAAGTGAATTCAATTTAGAATACTATGACAAAGATCACAAATTGATTCAGTGTGGTAAGATGACACCACTAGAATTTAAAGAACGATACTTAACCATTGATAGTGAAATGAAAAGTTAAATTTCAGATTCTATTCTAAAAGTATATTTGTAAGAGAAAATGGCAGTTTTTAAAAAAAAACTACCATTTTCTCTATAAATATGTTAATATATATCCGAAATTTAATATTTTATTGCATGAAAAAAAGTATACACTTACTTTTCGTGCATAACTAAATTTCAGTATGTGATATATTACTTGTATATCAAATTTGATAGCTTTGGTGCGTAAGGCTATCTTTTATTTTTGTAATTAAATAATTTATTTTTTAAAATAATATCTTTTTGTTCTATTTCTTTAATATCAAATAATTCAATAATTTTTCTAGGTAAAAATTCTTTCATTAAGGTATAAGGATTATCACCACTTAATGAATCTCTTTTAACAGAGTTAATATGATTTAACATTAAATTTATATCATCTTGGCTATAGGTATCAAAAGAAATTCCTTTCGGGATAAATCTCCTAATATATTCATGATTAACTTCAATTTTACCTTTTTGTTCCGAATGCCCAGGATCACAGTAGAACAATTTTGTTTTATAAACATGATAACCATTAAATTCGATTTCATCAGGTTTAGAAAATTCAATACCATTATCGGTTAAAATAATAGGAAATAATTCATGAAATTTTTCATATCCTAAAATACTTTTTAAATAAGAAAAAAATGAATTAACCGAATCAGGTTCTTTATTTTCAATTTTGAAAGCCAACATAAAATTAGCTTGTCTCCAAAGAAGAGTAAGAAGTAGTGATTCACCTTTCGCACCTTCAACAGTATCCATTTCAACAATATTAATATTAAAATTATTATCGTTATAGTTTTTCACGTAATCTTTAAAGTGTTCGTATGTACGATTGATTCTTATTTTAGTATCTTTTTTAGGTATATCTGTGTTGTTTCTCTTACGCTTCTTATATCTAACTTTTCTAGGTAAGTCTAAATTAATAATATCTAAATAGCCTTTTTCAACATAATTATATAAAGTTCTTTTACCAACAGGAAATTCATCTTTATGATTTCTAATAATCATTGCGAATGAATGACCGTTTTTAATTTCGTTACTAACAATTTTGTTAAGTTCTTTAAATTCAGTAGAAGTCATGTCAATGCCAGTTCTAGACTCGCTTCTTAGTTTTTCATATTTACCTTGTGCGTCTTCAGCATAATAATAGTATCTAGTTTTTCTACAACCTTTTCTAGATGGACAAGTGTTACATACGTAGGGTGGCTTTGAAGTTTTTTCACAAGTTTTATATTTACCAACCCATGATAGACAATGTTCAATGTTTCTATTTTTTAAAATTTCATAAGAAACGGTTCTAGGGGATTTATTAATTTCTTTAGCAATTTGAGAAAAGTCCAAATTTTCTTCAATACCTTTTTCAATTTTAATTCTTTTGTTTAAATCTAAATGTTTTTGATATACATTACAAGTATTTTTCTTTTTCAAAATATTCCTCCTTCATAAAATACAAGTAATATATCGAGGCATATTATATAAAAAATAAGCAAAAGTACAAGACTGCACTTTTGCCATAAAAAATTATATAATAAAAGTTTTTAGTCAAGGATCTTCGATGAACTAGGCAAGCCTAGTCCTTGACTAAAACGAGTGAAAGATTAAATTTCAGTTTCAAATATTTAGGAGCAATTTACTTTTTCATTTCACAAAATAGGTAAAGTTTAGAACTTTATCTTTTTTTTTAGATAAAAATGTAGTAAAATAATTATATTAAGGTAGGGTAGTGTATATGAAGAAAGTAATTGTTAAATTAGAAAATTTTAAAAAACAGTATGGTGAAAAAGTAGTTATTAAAGATATTAATTTAGAAGTGTATGAAGGAGAATTTTTAACACTTTTAGGTTCTTCTGGTTGTGGTAAAACAACTATTTTAAGAAGTATATCTGGGTTAGATAATCCTAGTAGTGGTAAAGTTTATATTGATGGTGTTGATGTAACTAATTTAGATCCAACTAAAAGACATGTTAATACAATTTTTCAAAATTATGCTTTATTTCCATTAATGACTATCGAAGATAATATTGGTTTTGGTTTAAAAATGAAAAAAGTCAAAAAAGATGAAATAAAAAAACGTGTTAATGAGATGTTAGAACTTGTTCATTTGACAGGTTATGAAAAACGTAAACCAAAAGAATTATCTGGTGGAGAACAACAACGTGTTTCTATTGCTCGTGGTTTAATTAATAATCCAAAAGTATTACTTTTAGATGAACCACTTTCAGCTTTAGATCAAAAATTAAGACGTGATATGCAAATTGAGTTAAAACAACTTCAAAAAAAATTAGGGATTACTTTTATTTATGTAACACATTCACAAGATGAGGCATTAACGATGAGTGATCGAATTGTTTTACTTAAGGATGGTAAGATAGAACAAGTTGATACTCCAGTTAATATTTATGAAAAGCCTAATTCTTTATATGTTGCTGATTTCTTAGGAGAATCTAATTTATTTAAAGGTAAAGTTGTTTCTAAAAAAGAAGAATTTGCTTTAGTAGAATTAGATGATGGAAATACTATTAAAGTTATTGCTCCAAATGCCCAAGTTGGAGATAATGTTGATATTATAATTCGTCCAGAAAATATTAAATTAGGAGTAAAAGAAATTAAAGGTAATTGTTTAAGTGGTGTAATTAAAGAACAAATTTATGATGGTGCATATACTAATATTTTAGTTAAAGTTGGTAAAAAAATAATTAAAACAATGTTTATGGGTAATGATAAAATTTATAGTAAAAAACAAGAAGTGTTTTTAACTTGGGATATTGAAGATGCAATTGTATTGTTAGGTGAAAATGATGAAGAAAGAAAATAAATTGTGGCGTTTAATATTTATTTTACCAGTTATTATTTATGTTTCATTTTTAATTGCTTTACCACTTATATATATATTTATAATTAGTTTTTTTAAGAGTGATTCTTATGGAGGAATGATTAGTACTTTTACTTTACAAAATTATATTGAAATATTTGATAGTGTTTATATAGATGTATTTTTAAAGTCAATTGGTATAGCTTCTATAACAACTTTAATATGTATTTTAATTTCATATCCTTTTGTTATTTTTGTGTCTCATAAAAAAGCAATTACACAAAAAATATTAATGACTTTAGTAATGGTTCCATTTTTAACTAATTCTTTAATAAGAATGTATGGTTGGGTAGTATTACTTAGAAAGTCTGGAGTTATTAATGAGACTTTAATTAGTACAGGAATTATTAATGAACCATTTAATTTAATGTATAATTCATTTGGTATTATTATAGGTATGGTTTATACATTATTACCATTTATGTTATTACCATTATATAGTTCAGTAACAACAATTGATAAATCATTATTAGAAGCATCTAGTGATCTTGGAGCTAGTAAGTTTAAAACATTTACTAATATTATTGTTCCGGGGACTTTATCAGGGTTATTTAACGGTTCATTAATGGTCTTTACACCAGCTTTAGGATATTTCTTTATTGTAGATATTTTAGGTGGAGGTAAGATTATGATTTTAGGAAATTTAATAAAGAATCAATTCTTAACTGCACGTAATTGGCCTTTTGGAGCATCTATATCTATCTTACTTGTTTTAATTACAACAATACTTATTTTAATTTATCGTAAGTTTGGTGGAAAAATGGAAGATTTAGGAGGTGCATAATGAAGAAATATTTAGAAAATTTTTATATACTTTTAGTATTAATGTTTTTATTTTTACCAATTGGCATATTAATTTTATTCTCATTTAATACTTCTAGATTAAATATTGTTTTTGAAGGTTTTACTTTAGATTGGTATGTCTCTTTATTTCAAAATAGAACATTATTAGAAGCATTAAAAAATACTTTAATAGTTGCTTTTACAAGTACTATTGTTTCAACTATAATTGGGACTATTTCAGCTTATGGACTTCATAAATATTCTTTTAAAGGAAAAGATATTGTTAATGAATTAATATATATTCCAGTTGTAATTCCTGAAATTGTTTTAGGTATTGCTCTTTTATCAATTTATACTTTACTTAAAATAGAGTTAGGTATGTTTACTTTGATTTTAGCTCATATATGTTTTTGTATTCCATTTGTAATTATTAATGTTCGTTCTACTTTAGATAATTTAGATCCTAATTTAGAAAAAGCCGCAAGTGATCTTGGAGCAAGTAAATTTCAAACTTTTTTTAGAATAATTATTCCAATGCTTATGCCAGGAATTTTAAGTGGAGCAGAGCTTGCTTTAACTTTATCACTTGATGATGTGGTTATTAGTTATTTTACAGCTGGTCCTGGTAGTAATACGTTACCACTCCAAGTTTATTCAATGATTAAAACTGGAGTAACACCAGATGTTAATGCTTTAATTACAATTATGTTATTAGTTATTTTTATACTACTTTTTATATCAACACTAGTTCAAGTAAAACGAATGAAACGAGAGGTTAGAGTATGAAGAAGTTAGTTTTATTATTTAGTATATTATTATTAATTACTGGTTGTAATAGTAAAGAAAAAGCAAATGAAGTTAATGTATTAAATTGGTCTTCTTATATTCCAGATAGTGTTGTTAGAGATTTTGAAAAAGAAACAGGAATTAAAGTAAATTATAGTACTTATTCTTCAAATGAAGAGTGTCTTGCAAAAGTTTCATCTGCTAAAGAGGGAACATATGATTTAATTTTTCCAAGTGATTATATGATTGAAATAATGCGTGATAGAAATATGTTAGAACCATTAAAATGGTATGAACTTAAAAATATTAGTAACATTAATGAAACTTATTTAAATCAAAGTTATGATCCAAAAAATGAATATTCACTTCCATTTGTTGTGGCAAGTACCGTTATTGCTGTAAATAGGGATAATGTTAAAGAAGAAATAACTTCATATAAAGATTTATTAAATGAAAATTTTAAAAATAATATAACTTTAATTGATGATCAAAGAATCATTATTGGTATGGGTTTACTAGCAAATGGTTTTGATATGAATTCTACTGATGCAAATGAACTTGAAATTGCTAAAAATTGGTTATTAAAATTAAAAGAAAATGTTAAAGCTTTTGATAGTGATAGTCCTAAAAACTTTTTAATTACCGAAGAAAGTGATATTGCACTTCTTTGGAATGCTGAAGCTGCTTTAGCTTATCAAGATAATAATAATATTGAAATAATTTATCCAGAAGAAGGAACGGCTATTAGTATTGATAATTTTGCTATACCAAAGGGAGCTAAAAATGAGTCTAATGCTTATAAATTTATAGATTATATTTTAAGAGCTGATGTTATGAAAGAAATAATTGATTCTTATCCATATAAAAATGTTAATAAAGAAACTGATTTATTACTTGATGATAATTATTTAAATAATATTGCAACTAATATTCCTGAAGTTTATTTTAATAAAGGAATTTTTGTAAAAAACGTTGGTTCTTTTATAAAAAATTACGATAAAGTTTGGGCTGAAATAAAATAATTTGTGATAAAATATTAGGTATGAGGTGGTTATATGAAATGTATTCTTATGAATAAAAATACTGAAATACTTACTTTAGAATATGATGCTGCTTTAAAAGCGTTTACTAAAATAATTGAAGTAAAAAATATTGATTATGCACCTTATATTGTTTTAAATTATTATAAAAAAGATGATATAAATAATATTGCTTTTCGTGTTAATTTAAGCGAATGGTTTAAAAATAGGGGAATTCCATCATGGCGTGATAAGTTGGATTTACTGCTTCATCGTCTAGGTGTTTCAACTCCATCTGAATTATTAGATAAATCTTTTGGTTTATCACTTAGTGATCAATATTGGCTTAAACCATTTGATAGTGATATACGATATGAAGATATAAACTTTTTTGATCATGATTTTGATTACTCAGAATTCTTAGAAGCTTCATTATCTTTGAATAGTAGTATAATTAAGAGTGAAAATTCTTTAAGAACACCCAATAATACTACTGATGGTATGTTAAAAAAAGCTTGGATAATTGAAAATAAAGTGAGATATTTATTAAAGGGTGGATATAAAAATGAAGTATTACAACCATTTAATGAAGTACTTGCAACAATGATTTGTAATCGACTTAATTTTGATCATGTGACTTATACAATCGATACATATAAAGATACAGTAGTTTCAAAATGTCCATGTTTTATTAATAAAGATACAGAATTTATTACAGCTCATCAAATAATTAACAGTGAAAAAAGAAATAATAGTAGGGAAGATTATGAAAATTTTATTACAATACTTGAAAATCATGGAATAAAAGATGCCCGTCTTAAATTAGAAAATATGTATATATTAGATTTTCTAATTATGAATGAAGATAGACATTTAAATAATTTTGGTATTATAAGAGATGTTAATACTTTAAAGTGGCTAGATGTTGCTCCTATATTTGATAATGGTCAAAGTTTAAATATAAATTATTATGATGAGAAAGAAGTTGTAATAGCAGGTAATGGGCGTTTCTTTTATGAAATTAAACCATTTGAAGAGATAATAAAAGTGGTAATTGATATTAATAGAATTGATATAAGTAAGTTAGATGGATTAGTAGATGAATTTAGTACACTGTTACATCAATATCAAGAACTTACACATATCTCTGATAATAGAATAAATAAGTTATGTTTATTGTTACAAAGTAGAATAAATAAATTAAAATGTTTAGTTTTAGAAAAATAATTGTAAAAAAAAGTATATTTTATGAAAAAATATGCTTTTTTTATTAAATTTTATGGTATACTAAAAGTATAGTAGGGAGGATAGATGAAAATGCAGAAAAATTATGTTGATACAAGTGATTTTTCTAAAGAAGAATTATTAGATATAGCTAATTTAGGTATCTTAATTAAGAAAAATCTTAAAGCTGGATATCCTTTAAATGTGTTATATCACAAAACTCTTGGGATGATTTTTGAACAAGCATCTACAAGAACTCGTGTTTCTTTTGAAACAGCTATGACCCAATTAGGTGGACATGCTCAATATTTGGCTCCAGGTCAAATTCAATTAGGAAAGCACGAAACATATTATGATACTGCAAAAGTATTATCTCGTTTAGTTGATATTTTAATGGCTCGTGTACAAAAACATGAATCTATTGTAAATTTAGCTAAATATGCTGATATTCCAGTAATTAATGGAATGAGTGATTATAATCATCCAACTCAAGAAATGGGTGACTTAACTACAATGTTAGAACATTTACCAGAAGGTAAAAAGTTTGAAGATTGTAAAGTAGTTTTCGTTGGTGATGCTACACAAGTTTGTGCTTCATTAATGATGATTGTTACTAAATTAGGAGGACACTTTGTTCATTTTGGACCTAAAGGATTCCAATTAAATGAACATTTCCAAAAAATTGCTGAAGAAAACTGTAAAGTTAGTGGTGGTACTTTCTTAGTAACAGATAATGAAGATGAAGCAATTCCAGGAGCTGATTTTGTTTATACTGATGTTTGGTATGGATTATATGAATCAGAATTACCAGAAGAAGAAAGAAAAGCTATTTTCTATCCAAAATATCAAGTTGATATGGATATGATGAATAAAGCTGGAGCAAATGCTAAATTTATGCATTGTCTACCAGCAACACGTGGAGAAGAAGTTACTGATGAAGTAATGGATTCAGATCGTTCAATTGCTTTTGATGAAGCAGAAAACAGATTAACTTCAATTCGTGCATTATTAGTTTATTTCTTAGGTAAACGTGATGAAACAATTGAAATTTGTAAAAGAAATTTAGGAGAATAAAGTAAAGTAGGTGTTTATATATGGAAAAAAAGAAAAAATTTAAATTAGTTGACGCCATACTTGCTACAGTTTGTATTACACTAGTTGCCGAAAGTGTAGCACCTACTGCAGCAATTGGTAACTCACAATATTTTTGGTGGATTTTCTTAATTTTAGGATTCTGTCTACCATATGGATTAATTACAGCTGAATTAGGTAGTACTTTTGATAGTGAAGGGGGTATGTATGACTGGGTAAAAAAAGCATTTGGTAACAAATGGGCTGCTCGTGTTGCATGGAATTATTGGATTAATTTCCCACTTTGGATTGCATCACTAGCTGTAGCAGTTACAGATGTAGTAGCTGGTATATTTGAGATAGAATTATCACTTATGTGGCTAGTTATTTTACAACTTGGTTATACATGGTTAGTTTCAATTCTTGGAACACAACGTATTGGTGAAAGTAAGTGGATTGTAAATTTAGGTACATTCTTTAAAATATTATTTATGGTTGCATTAGGACTTTTAGGTATTTATGTATATGTAAAAACTGGACAAAGTGCAAACCCAATTACAAGTGTTACTGATTTACTTCCAAGTCTAGATTTAGCTGGATTATCATTTATTTCAGTAATTATATTTAATTTCTTAGGATTTGAAGTTGTTGCAACTTTTACAGATGATATGGAAAATCCTAAAAAAGAAATACCAAAAGCTTTAATTATTGGTGGAGCTTTAATGGCATTATTCTATGTTTTACCAGCAACTGGTATTAATATTGCAATGACAACAGAACAAGCAGAAGCAGCTGGAATTACTGATTCATTCGCAATTTTACTTACAAATTTAGGTGTTAATGCTGATATTGTTCGTATGATTGTAATAGCTGTTGGATTAATGTTTATTTATACAATGGTTGCTAACATTGTTTCATGGTCATTTGGTGTAAACAGTGTTGCTAAATATTCTGCTGAAGATGGTGGATTACCAAAGATTTTTGCAAAATCAAATAAAGATGGTGTTCCATATATGGCATCAATCATTAATGGTATTGTTGCTACTGTAATTGTTGTTTTAGGAATTATTTTAGGTGAAGTAAGTGAATCTGCATCTAACTTATTCTGGACATTCTTTAGTTTCAGTTTAGTAACTTTATTAATGAGTTATATACCATTATTCCCAGCATTCTTAAAATTACGTAAGATTGATAAAACAGAAAGAGCTTATAAAGTTCCAGGTAATGCTTTTGTACTTAATTTAATTACATGGTTACCACTTGTTTTATTAATTGGTGGTGTTGTATTTACACTATTTATTGATTTTACAATGGAATCTATTATGGCCAATATGCCATTAATTGTAGGTGTACTAGTTTCACTAATTATTCAAGAAATTATTGCACTTAGAGTAAAGAAAGAAGGGTAAAAGTGAAAAGATTAGATACTACTCCTAAGGCTGATGGATTTAGAATGCCTGGAGAGTTCGAAGAACATTCAGGAACATATATGATATGGCCTGAAAGACCAGATAACTGGCGTTTAGGAGGAAAACCAGCTCAACATGTATTTACACAAGTTGCAAATACAATTGGTAAATATGAACCAATTACAATGTGTGTTTCACAAGCTCAATATTCTAATGCTCGTCATATGTTAGCTGATTATGTTAAAGTTGTTGAAATGAGTAATAATGACTCATGGATGCGTGATTGTGGAGCTACTTTTGTAGTTGATGACAAAGGTAATAAAAGAGCAATTGATTGGACATTTAATTCATGGGGAGGATTAGTTGATGGATTATACTTCCCATGGGATCAAGATGATAAAGTAGCTTTAAAAATGAGTGAACTTGAACAAGTAGATAGATATCGTTTAGATGATTTTATCTTAGAAGGTGGTTCAATTCATGTTGATGGTGAAGGAACTGTTATGACAACTGAAGAATGTTTATTATCAGCTGGTCGTAATAGTAACATGACTAAAGAACAAATTGCTGAAAAATTGTGTGAATATTTAAATTGTGAAAAAGTATTATGGATTCCAAATGGAATCTATAATGATGAAACAAATGGACACGTTGATAATATTTGTACTTTTGTTCGTCCTGGTGTTGTAGTACTTGCTTGGACTGATGATGAAAATGATCCACAATATGCAATTAGTAAAGCTGCTTATGATTACTTAAGTAGTGAAACTGATGCTAAAGGAAGAAAATTAGAAATACATAAAATGTATACACCAAACCAATTTTAATTACTAAAGCTGAAAGTTTAGGTGTAGATGCTATCGATGGTACTTTACCAAGACAAGAAGGAGATCGTTTAGCTGCATCTTATGTAAACTATTATACAGGTAATGGATTTGTTGCTGTTCCAGTATTCAATGATCCAAATGATCAAAAAGCTATAGAACTATTACAACAATTATATCCAGATCGTAAAATAGAACCAATTTATGCAAGAGAAATCCTTTTAGGTGGAGGTAATATTCACTGTATTACACAACAAGTACCAAAAGGAAGTGCTAAATAAAAGAGTTGAAAAACTCTTTTTTTGTGTTATAATTGCATTAACAAATAGGGAAGGTGATTAATATGGATAGAGAATACGAATATAGTTTTAAAGTAAAAGAAACAAAAGAATTTATTAATTATTGTTTAAATAATAATTATAAAAAAACAGATGATTATAATCAAATAAGAACACTTTATAAAAATAATGGTAAAATAATGGCGAGAATTACTAAAAATATTTATAAAAATAAAACTGTTGAAGTATTAAATTTTAAAGATGATAATTTAAATGATGATGTTTTAACAGTAAGTAGAGAAACAAAAGATTTAATTATTACAAATGAGAATAGGGACTTTGTAAAATCACTTATTGATATATTAGATTTAAATAATAAGAAAGAATTAATTAGACATCGTATAGTTTTTATTAAGGATAATGTTAAATTTGAAATTGATGAATACGAAGTACCGGAAATGAAAGTAGTTGCAATTGAAGGTGAAAAAAATAAAGTTGATAAAATATATAATGATTTACAAAAATTAATAGAAAACAATATTGTAAAATAATAAAGGAGATTTTATGGAATTAGTTGATTTATTAAATAATCGAAAAGAATTAGTTGGAAAGACTTGTGAAAGAACTAAAGTACCAAATGGTTTTTATAGATTATCTATTCACATTTGGATAATAAATGATAAAAATGAGATATTAATTCAACAACGTAGCAATAATAGAAAAATGTTTCCTAATATGTGGACTAATACTGGTGGTGCTTGTATTAGTGGAGAAACTAGTATTGAAACAGTTATACGTGAACTTAAAGAAGAAATAAATATTGATGTAAATAAAGAACATTTAGAATTTATTGCTTCTTACAAAAGAGAAAAAGATTATGTTGATGTTTGGTTATTAAAAGAAAATATTAATATTAAAGATATAAAATTTTTAGATGGTGAAGTTCAAGATATAAAATGGGTTAGTATAGATGAGTGGTTAGATATGTTAAAAGAAGGAATTGCTATTAAATCATCTACTGATTATTTATTAAATTATATAAATAAAAATTATTAAAAATCACAGGTTTTAATATTCTTAATAAAAATTTAATTATAAATTTAAATAAAAAATACGTAGAAAGGCGATGAAATAATATTAAGTCATATACTAATATAAAATTAAAGAAGAAACTAAAAAATAAAGGTATTAGTCTTGATGAAAAGAAAAAACATACTTTTGAAAGATATAGCTATTACCAAGTAATAAATGCTTATAAAAACATATTTTGTGTAGGAATAGAGGATATAGATGACATTGAATATAATGTAACTAATGGAAAAGACATAGAAAGATATAGAAAGAATTTTTCAGTATCTAACAGTGTTTCTAATTCAAACTTATATAGAGAAATTTTGTTTAAAATATGTGATAAATATGGAATTAATTATAAATATTTTGAAAGTTCTGACGAATTAAAAGATAAAGTTAAAGGTATAAAATATTACAATCATCTATATTCAAATAAAGTAATATATAGCGACTTTGTAAGAATTTATAAGTTTGAACACGAATTAAGAAACGTATTGCTTAGATATACATTAATTATTGAAGAAAGTTTAAAAAATATATTAGTATCATATTTAAATTGTATTGAGGCTAAAGATACTTTTTTAACTGATATAAATCAATATGATACTTCTCCTAAAAATATTACAAATTCTATTAATTCAATAAAAAAAATATTTGATAAGCAAACTAATAAGCATTCTAATCCGATAAAAAGAAAAAATAACCAATAGTTGTCTGTTCCGTATTGGATTATAATTAATGAATTAACATTAGGGGAAACAATAAAATTAATTATTAATTTAAATGATAAACACAAGCAAAGTATATTGGAAAATTGTGTTAATTATTTTACCAAACTAAATTTAAAAAAAGATGATATTAAAACAAAAGAAGAAAAAATTAAATATCGGAATAAATTAAATGTAATGAGAGAAATTCTTAATATAATTGGTAATTTAAGAAATACTCTTGCCCATAATCAACCAATATATAATTTTAACGTTAGAGAATATTATTCAACAAAATCAGATAAAATTCATTATATTCTTCCAAAAGCTAAAAATCAAAAAGAACAATACAAATTAACTACAAATTATATGTCTTATTTATCTGATTTTTTTGGTAGCGATAAATACAATAGTTTTTCGGGTAATGGGAACATAAATTTATCGTGGGTAATATATATATAATATATAAAATAATATCTCATTTAGATAATAATACAAATTTATATAATGAACTTGTTTATGTTTATAAAAAATATAATATTATATTAAGGCCTGGAAAAGTTTCAACTAATAAATTTGATTTATATGAAATTGTTTTAGAAAAAATAAGTTATTATAGTGATTTTGATTTTAAAATTAATAATATTAAAGCTGATTATAATAATGATGAAAGAATAAAAATGAAATTAATATCTTTAAATAAACAAATAAATGATATGAAAAAAGATTTTAAAAATTTGATAGAAGCAAACAACAAGGATAATGAATGTTTAAAATATACACACTTTTTATTTGATAAAAAATATACAAAGTATACTGGTATAGATAAAAAATATTTTGATAAATTAAAGAATAATTAATCAGAATTTGAATAAATTATTAATGTACGTATTTACATTTATCACAAAATGTGATATTATTAATACGTAATGAAATGCCTCTATTTATGGAGGGAGAAAAAGGAACGCTGTTCCTTTTTTTCGTATTAAAAGGTATTAAAAATTATGATTTTAATGCTTCTTATAAATAAAAAAAATTATGTTGATGTTTGGTTATTAAAAGAAAATATTAACACCAAAGATATAAAATGAATTAGTATAGATGAGTGGTTATATATGTTAAAAGAAAGAATTGCTATTAAATCATCAACAGATTATTTATTAAATTACATAAATAAAAATTATTAAAAATCACGGGTTGGAATTTAAAAATATCACGGGTTAAAAATTAAAAATATCACGGATTGTAATATAATTTATATGAAAGAGAGTGATTTATATGGAAACACCAAATTATAAAAAGAGAATTGTTGATGAAAAAATTGAAAAGTATTTACGATTATTTGGGGCAGTTGTTATTGAAGGACCAAAGTATTGTGGTAAAACATGGGCTGGAAGAAAACATGTAAAAAGTGAAGCCTTGCTTTACGTAACAACCGGAGAATCCTCTAATATTGTAGAACTTGCTAAAATATCTCCCAAAACAATTTTAGAAGGTGAAAAACCTAAATTAATTGCTGAATGGCAAAATGCTACAAATTTGTGGGATGAAATAAGATATGATATTGATACAACAGGGTTAAAAGGTCAATATATATTAACTGGATCATCAACTCCAAATAGAGAAGGTATTAATCATAGTGGTGCTGGTAGATTTGGTAAAATTAAATTAAGAACAATGTCTCTTTATGAATCAGGTGATTCTACTGGAAAAATTTCATTAAAAGATATTTGTGATAGAAAAGAAATAGCTGTATCTACAGGAGAAGTTGATATAAGAAAACTTGCATCATTAATTATTAGAGGAGGTTTTCCTGGTAATATAGAGTTTTCGTCAAGCGATGCAAAAGAATCTACGAAACAATATATTGATATTCTTATAGATGATGATTTACAAAGATTAGATGGAATAAATAGGGATAAACATAAAGTTAGATTATTATTAAAATCATTAGCTCGTAATGAAAGTACAACGATATCAAATGCTACTTTAAAAAATGATATAAAAGAAATAGATGCTGAAGATATAGATATTGATACTGTTGCAAGTTATTTAAATGCTCTAAATAAATTATATTTATTTAGATAATGATGAACCTTTTGCTACTAATATTCGTTCAAGTATAAGAGTTAAACAAGCTGAAAAAAGACATTTTGCTGATCCATCTATACCGTGTTGTTTATTAAATTTAACTGAAGAAAAATTAATAAATGATTTAGAAACATTCGGTTTTATGTTTGAATCTATGGTTGAAAGAGATTTAAAAATATATGCAGACAGTTTTAATGCAAAATGTTTTCATTATCAAGATTATCAAAATAATGAAATTGATAGTGTATTAGAACTTGAAGATGGTTCTTGGTGTGCATTTGAAATAAAATTAGGAGCTAAACAAATTGATAGTGCGGCACAAAATTTAATAAATATTAGTAATAAAATAAAAAATGAAGGTGGAAAACCACCTAAAGTATTATGTGTTATATGTGGTTTAACTAATGCAGCTTATCAAAGAGAAGATGGGGTATATGTTGCTCCTATAACAGCATTAAAAAATTAATATAAAAAAGTAGGTTTTTAGCCTACTTTTTAAGTATATCTTTTAAATTACTTGTTTGTCTATACATAAAATATTTTGCTTGATTAATAACTAATTCTAAATCACCTAAATATTCATAAACACTAGGATTATAACTTAATTTTGATTTATTTAATCCTTCATATTTATTATTTGGAAAATTAAGTTCTGTCATACCACCTAAATTTAATTTTTTAAATCCTAATTTAGAATATTTTTCAAGTAATTTCCAAATTAATAATTGTTTTGGATTAGTATCTTTAATGCTTTTATTTAAAGAATCTTTAATAACATATATTTCATCTTTAAACTTAATCATTAATACCGCACTAGCAATTATTCCTTCAGGATGTTCACGAAGTAATTTAGTTGCTCTAATTAAATCTTTTTTATATTTATCAAATTTACGATCAACAATTAATTTTTTACTTAAAAGTTTATCTGATGATTTACCACGATTTTCAATCATTTTTTGATTTACTTCATTACTTAACTGTTCATAATATTCATATTTATTTTTAATATGTCTTAAATAAGCATCAGTATCTAGTTTAGCATAATATAATTCAATATTATCTTTAAAGAAATAGAAACAATCTTGATAATATTTTTTATCTTGAACAGTACTATTTTCTCCTAAAAATAAATAATCAATATCATTAACACTACCACGATATATTTTAACACCTTTACTAGCAGCATTTCTAATTTTATTACGATAATTTTTCTTTAAATTATTAAATACTTCATAATATGGCTTTTCAATATTAACTTTGGCAATAAATCTTGGTCTTAAACTTTCAAAGAAATGATTATAACCAAAATGGAAGTATCCTAATTTTTTTAAGTTGTTCATAATTAAATCATAATTTTGATTTGTTAATTTATTTTTACCTTCATAAATAAATCTAACAATGCTAGGACTTAATTTAATTGCAATAATATCTTTTTTATTTAAATATTTTTTTAAAAGTTTAGTAAACGTTTCAAGTAAATTATAATTAGTATAATCAATTAAGAATCCTCGAGGTGCATATGCATATTTAAACATACCTTTATCAACTAATAATAAAGTAGCTGCATAAATTGTATTATTATTATCAACTAAACCAAGTGCAAGAATATTATAATTATTGTTTGCCATAACATACCCATATTCAATTGTTTGATAAATTGAACTATCTGGGAAGTTTTTAGTAAACATATCAAACTCTTGCATTGATAATTCACGTACGTACATATTCCACCTCCAACTGTTTAATTATAACATATAAGTAGTAAAAAATCAAAAAAACATTCACAAAATAAAGGGAAAAGTGCTATAATATTAGCGAAGGTGATATCATGATAAAAAATAAAAAGATATTTGTTTTTGGAATGGCTCGTAGTGGCTATGAAGTTGCTAAATTTTTAAATAAATATAATAATGAAATTATTGTAACTGACGCCAAAGAACAAGATGAAGATAAAGTAAAAGAATTAGAAAGTTTAGGTATTAAAGTAATTATAACAACTAATCCAGAAGATTTACTTGATGAAAGTTTTGATTATATGGTAAAAAATCCAGGTATTATTAAAACTCATCCATGTGTAGTAAAAGCTCATAATTTAGGATTAGAGGTAATTAATGAAGTTGAAGTTGCTTATCTTTTCTTACCTAAGAATGTAAAAATAATTGCTATTACAGGAAGTAATGGTAAAACTACAACTACAACTATTACTTATAACATTTTAAAAGAAGCAGGTCTTCCAGTTCATTTAGCTGGTAATATTGGAACACCACTTTCTAAATTAGTTGAGGATATAAAAGAAAATGATTATTTAGTAATGGAAATATCTGATCATCAATTAGTAGATATGTATAAATTTCACCCATCTATTGCCATACTTACTAATTTAAGTCAGGTACATTTAGATTTTCATGAAAATAGTTATGATAATTATAAAAATACTAAGAAAAAGTTATTTTTAAATATGAATAGTGAAGATGTAGCTTTCTTAAATTATAATAATAGTGATGTAGTAGAACTTACAAAAGATTTAAAAACGAATAAAAAATATTTTTCTACTAATACTAAAACAGATTGTTATTTAAAAGAAAATAAAATTTATTTTGAAGATGAATTTATTATTGATACTAATGATATTTTAGTAAAAGGGTTACACAATTATGAAAATATTATGTGTGCCATAATGGTTGCTAAAACATTAAAAATAAATAACGAAGTAATTATTAAAGTATTAAAAGAATTTAATGGTGTTGAACATCGTTTAGAGTTCGTAAGAAATTTAAATAATAGATTATTTTATAATGATTCAAAATCTACAAATAACGAATCAACTATAACAGCTTTAAAATCATTTGACAAACCAACAATATTATTATTAGGTGGATTAGATCGAAATATACCATTTGATTCACTTACTCCTTATATGACTTATGTAAAAGAAGTTATTTGTTATGGTGAAACAAAAAATAAATTAAAAGAATATTGTGATAGTATTAATAAAAAATGTATTGTTTTAAATAATCTTTTAGAAAGTACTAAAAAAGCTTATGAAATAAGTGATGAAGGGGATGTAATATTATTAAGTCCTGCTTGTGCATCTTGGGATCAATATAAAACATTTGAAGAACGAGGAGAAGAATTTAAGAAAATAGTAAATGAATTAAAATAGGAGGGTTTTATGTCAAAAATAATTGATGTAGTAGGTCGTGAGATTTTAGATTCACGAGGATATCCAACAGTCGAAGTAGATGTTATTTTAGAAAATGGAATTATAGGAAGAGCTAGTGTACCATCTGGAGCTTCAACAGGAAAAAGAGAAGCACTTGAACTACGTGATGGTGGAAGACGTTATATGGGAAAAGGCGTTACTAAGGCAGTTAGAAATATTAATGGACCATTAAAAAAATTAATTGTTGGTTATGACGCTTATGATCAAATGGGAATAGATAATCTTTTATATAAAGCAAACGCAGAAGCAAAGAAACCTTATGGGGCTAATGCAACTTTAGCTATATCACTTGCTATTTTAAAAGCTTCAGCTCAAACTGCTAGAAGAACAATTTATGATTATGTAGGTAATGGTAGAAAAATACCAGTTCCAATGATGAATATTTTAAATGGTGGTAAACACGCTGATAATAATTTAGATATTCAAGAATTTATGATTATTCCAGAAGCTAAAAAAATAAAAGATAGAGTTAGAATGGGTGCTGAAATTTTTCACAATTTAAAAAAGATTTTAAAAGAAAAAGGATTAAATACTAATGTTGGTGATGAAGGTGGTTTTGCTCCTGATTTAAAAAATAATGAAGAAGCATTAAAATTAATAATAAAAGCAATCAAAAAAGCTGGTTATAAACCAGGTGAAGAAGTAAATATTGCTCTTGATGTTGCTGCTAGTGAATTATATGAAGATGGTAAATATCACTTAAATAATAAAACATATACAATAGATAAACTGATTGAATATTATTCAAAATTAATAGAAAAATATCCAATTGTTTCAATAGAAGATCCAGTTGATCAAGATGATTGGAAAGGGTTTAAAAAAATTACTGAAGTATTAGGTGATAAGATTCAAATCGTTGGAGATGATATGTTTACAACAAATACAATTTATTTAAACATAGGAATAAAAGCTAAAGCTGGAAATGCAATTATTATTAAGCCTAATCAAATTGGTACTATTACGCAAATGTTAGATACTATTAATTTAGCTAAAGCAAATAATTATAAAACAATTATGTCTCATCGTAGTGGTGAAACAGAAGATACAACTATAGTTGATTTAGCTGTAGGTTTAGGTGTAGATGAAATAAAAGTGGGATCTTTATCACGAACAGATAGAGTAGCTAAATATAATCAGTTAATGAGAATAGGAGAAGAAGTAAAGAAATAGTTATAATAATATTTCTATCTAACAAATTAAAATACGAATTATTTCGTATTTTTCTTTTAATTATTTATTGACTTTTAATAGTTTATGAAGTAAAATCAAGTAAAAGTTGGTGGTAGTATGAAGAATGTTAATACATTACTTAAAAGTGTTATATTATATAATACAAAAAAAGAAGATATTGAAAAAATAAAACTTGCTTATGATGTAGCTAGTATTTGTCATAGTGATCAAAAAAGACAAAGTGGTGAACCATATATAATTCATCCATTAGAAGTTTCTATTATTCTTGCTAATTTATATGCCGATACAAATACCATTGTTGCGGCATTACTTCATGATGTATTAGAGGATACAAATATATCTAAAGAAGATTTAGCTTATTTATTTGGTGATTATGTTGTTAAATTAGTTGATGGTGTTACTAAAATAAATAAAGCTAATTTTTCATCAAGAGAAGAAGCTGATGCTCATAATACAAGAAAATTATTACAAGGAGTTATGAGTGATGTTAGAGTATTATATATTAAATTAGCTGATCGTCTTCACAACATGCGTACTTTAGAACACAAATCTAAAGAAAAGCAAAAAGAAATTGCAAAAGAAACTTTAAAATTGTATGTACCTCTTGCTGCTTATTTAGGTTGTCATGATATTAAACATGAACTAGAGTTACTTTGTTTTAAATATTTAAAACCTAAAACATATATTAAATATTTAAAAGAAGAAAAAATGTTTTTCTTAAATAATCAAGAAGTTATTGATAATACAATTAATATTATTAAAGATGAATTAAAAAAACATAATATTAATTCTAATATTTATTATCGTCGTAAAAATATATATGAGTTATATGAACAAGAAAAGAAATACAATTATAAAGAACAAATTCATGATTTATTTGCAATTAAAATAAATGTTGCTAATATTGAAGATTGTTATCGAGTATTAGGTTTTATTCATAAACATTTTAAACCTTTTAATTCTAAATTTAAAGATTATATTGTACAACCTAAAAATAATATGTACCAATCTTTACATACTACAGTTTTTATTGGTAAACAGTTATTTCAATTTCAAATTCGAACTTATCAAATGGATCGTGTTTCACGCCTTGGTTTAACTGCTTATTGGCAAGATAATAAAGTGGTTATGAATGATGAATTAAATCATTTTGATTTCTTTAAAAATTTAGTTAAGATTAATCAAAATTGTCGTGAAGATAAAGAATTTATTGATAGTATAGAAAAAGATGTTCTAACTAAAGTAATTCATGTTTATACACCTAATGGTGAAATAATTACTTTACCAGTTGATTCAACACCAATCGATTTTGCTTATCAAATTCATTCATCTTTAGGAAATCATATTAGTGCAGTATTAATTAATGGTACTTTGTCTAAATTTGATGAAAAGTTAAAAGATTTTGATGTTGTAACAATTATAACTAATGAAAAACAAAAACCTAGTGAAGATTGGCTAGAAAAATGTAAAACTAGTAAAGCAAAAAGAAAAATATTAAAAAATCTTAACAATCAATAATTAGAAAGGGGAATTACTATGTTTGTTGAAGTTCTTGTTGAAATAACGGCAAAAGCTATTGATAAAACTTTTACTTATCATGTTCCAAATATTTTAGAAAAAGATATTGTTATTGGTAAAAGAGTAGTAGTTCCTTTTGCTAACCGTAAGTTAGAGGGTTTTATTTTAGATATTCATTATGATGAACCAGAGTATGAGGTTAAAGATATAATTAGTATTGTTGATGAATATGCTATTTTAAATGAAGAACAAATTGAATTAGGTACCTATCTTAGTAAGAAAACTTTGACTAGTCTTAGTAGTTGTTTTCAAACAATGCTTCCAGCTGCTTTAAAAGCACATCTTGGTCTTACTATACCTAAGAAATTTGTTTCTTATATATATTTAAAAGACTATAACTATGTACCTAAAAATAAAAGTCAAGAAAAAATTATTAATTTATTAAAAGAAAAAGATTGTATTTTAAAAAAAGAAGTTAGTAAAATATCTCCTAGTTCTTTAAAAACATTATTAGATAAAAAAGTTGTTTATGAAGAGATTAAAGAAGTATATCGAATTAGCGAAGATATAGAAAAAGAAGAAAAGAAAATAGTTTTAAATGAAGAACAAAAAAGTGTTGTAGATAGGGTTATTGCTTGTAAAAATACTTTTAAACCATTTTTATTATTTGGGGTAACTGGTAGTGGTAAAACTGAAGTTTATATGCATATTATTGAAGATATGTTAAAAGATGGAAAAGAAGTTATTGTTTTAGTTCCAGAAATTAGTTTAACACCACAAATGGTTGATTTGTTTAAAAGACGTTTTGGTAATTTAGTTGCAATACTTCATAGTCGTTTATCTCAAGGTGAAAAGTATGATGAATGGCGAAAGATTGAGAAGAAAGAAGTTTCTATTGTAATTGGGGCTCGTAGTGCTATTTTTGCTCCTTTTACTAATTTAGGATGTATTATCATCGATGAAGAACAAACAGAAACATATCATCAAGAAAATAATCCTAGATATCATGCCATTGATGTAGCTTTATGGCGTAGTAAACGTCATAATTGTCCAATGATACTTGGTAGTGCAACACCATCTATTGAAAGTTTTACAAGAGCTAAAATAGGTATTTATGAATTATTAACTTTAAAGAATAGAGTTAATAAATCTTTACCAACTGTAAAACTAATTGATATGAAAGATATGATGCGTAGTAAATATAAAATTATATCCAAAGAACTTTTAGAGCACATGCAACTTTGCTTAAATCGTAATGAACAAATTATTTTACTTTTAAATAGACGCGGTTTTTCAACAACAATAACTTGTAAAAATTGTGGTTTTACATATAAATGTCCTAATTGTGATATACCACTTACTTATCATAAATCTAATTATAAAATGAGTTGTCATTATTGTGGGTACAATACATATCGATATAAAGAATGCCCCGAATGTCATAGTACTAATATAAATGAATTTGGAATGGGAACAGAAAAATTAGAACAAACTGTTAAAGAATTATTTCCAAATAATAAAGTAATTCGTATGGATGTTGATACTACTACTAAGAAAGGTTCACATGAGCGAATTGTAAATAAATTTAGAAATCATGAATATGATATTTTAATAGGAACCCAAATGATTGCTAAAGGACTTGATTTTCCTAATGTTACTTTAGTTGGTGTTTTAAATGGTGATGCTTCATTAAATATTCCTGATTTTCGTAGTAGTGAAAGAACTTTTCAACTTTTAAATCAAGTATCTGGTCGAGCTGGAAGAGGCGATAAACAAGGTTTTGTTTATATACAAAGTTTTAATATTGATCACTATAGTATTGTTCTTGCAAGTACTAATGATTATTTAACTTTTTATGAACAAGAAATTAATATTCGTAAAAAATTAATGTATCCACCATTTATGAATTTACTTGTAATTAGAATAACTAGTAAAGATTATAATAAAGCTTATGAAGAAGGAAAGAAAATGGTAACGTTTTTAAATTCTAAATTAAAAAATGTTATTGTATTAGGACCTAGTAGTGCGAATATGCCTAAAATAAATAATATTTATTATTTACAAATAATTATTAAATATAAAAAAACTAAAGAAATATATAATGAAGTTAAATATTTAAATGAACATTATAAAAAAAATAATAGTGTTAAAGTAGAAATGGATTTTAATCCACTACATATTTAAAAATAATAAATTTTATAGTATAATAAAGTAGGTGATGATAATGGAAGAAAAAGAATTTAACTTAGAAGATATACATGTTGAAAAAGAATTAAAAATCGTTTATATGGGTACTCCAGAATTTAGTGCGACTGTATTAAAGGGATTACTTGAAAAATATAAAGTAAGAGCAGTTGTTACCCAACCAGATCGTGTTAATGGTCGTGGTGGTAAAGTAACTTATTCACCAGTAAAACAAGTTGCTTTAGATAACACATTACTTATTTTACAACCAGAACGTGTTAGAGATATTGCTGAACAAATTATTGAATTAGAACCAGATTTAATTATAACTTGTGCTTATGGACAAATTCTTACTAAAGGAATCTTACAAGCACCTAGATTAGGTTGTATTAATGTTCATGCATCACTTTTACCAAAATTACGTGGTGGAGCACCAATTCATAGAGCCATTATGAATGGTCTTGATAAAACAGGTGTTACTATTATGTATATGGATGAAAAGATGGATGAAGGAGATATGATTTCTTGGAAAGAAGTCCCAATTACTGATACAGAAACTGCTGAAACTTTACATGATAAGTTAAGTATTGTTGGTCGTGATTTATTACTTGAAACACTTCCAAGTATTATTGATGGAACTAATGAAAGATTTAAACAAGATGATAGTGAAGCTACTTATGGTTATAATATTTCTAAAGATGATGAACATATTAATTTTAATCGTACTAAGAAAGAAATATATAACAAAGTTCGTGGTTTAAATAGTTTTCCTGGAGCTTATTGTTTAATTGATGGAGAAGTTATGAAAGTTTGGGAATGTTATACTACTGATAATGTTTATTCAAACTTATTTAATGGACAAGTAACTAAAATTTATAAAGATGGAATTGGTGTTAAAGTTGATAATGGGGAAGTTGTTTTAAAAACAGTTCAACCTGCTGGAAGAAAACGTATGAATGGTGCTGATTTCGCTAGAGGATATGAAAACAAAGGCGTTATTGTTGGTAAAATGTTAGGTTAGTGGTGATTTATGAATAAAAAGGTTACTTTTAAAAATTTAGTAGATGCTTGGCATAATCCACGTGGTAGAGCAGCTATATTATTATGTGGTTATTTAATATTTATGATATTTGTTGTTGGTAGTTTAAAGTCAAATTTAAAAACAGTACCAACTAATAATAGTAATAATACTACAGATGAAAGTGTTAGCGAAGAAAAAAATAATGTCAAATATGAAAATTATAGTAATTATGAATATGAAGTAAAAATTACTTCAAATGACATTACTAATACTTATTTGGGTAAAAAAAATAATAATAAAAGTTTAATTACTGATACTAATAATCAAACTTATTACTTAGAAGATGGAATTTTATATATTGTTACAGAATTAGGAAAAACACTATATAATTATAATACTTATGATTTAGATTTAACTACTTTAACACCATATAATATAAATAGTTTAATTAATCAAGCAACATTAAATTATACAACTAATTTTGCTAATGGAAATATTGAAAAAAATTATATTTTATCTCTTTCTGCTTTTGCAAAATTAATGTTTGGAAGTGATATTAGTAGTAGTGAGGTTGTTTCTATTACAACTACTACTAACAATGACTTAATTACTAATGTTGTATTAGATTTATCTAATTATGAAAAATATAAAGGTAGTAATATAAATAAATTTATAATTAGTATTACTTATAGTAATTTAAATGGTGTACCAGAAATTAATGTGTTAAACATTAGTTAAAATGTATACGATTTTATATAGATAACAAACAAAGGTGAACTTTGTTTGAGAAAGTATTGTAATTTATAAAAGATTAAAAGCAAGGGTAAAGATAAACTCAACTTCGTTTC
>CALVZI010000041.1 GCA_944372485.1 uncultured Bacilli bacterium | reverse complement strand
TTTCACCTTTTCCACCTTCAAAAGCAACACCATCTTTAAATCCTTCAAAGTCAATTACAGCGATATCACCATCTTCAACTTTTCCATCTTTAATTTGATTTTCAGCATAACGATTACGCATTGTCATAATTGTTTCATCAATTTCTTCTTCAGTTACTTTAGTACTATCTTTTTTTACTTTTAAACCTTTATATTTACCAAGTTTTACTTCAGGCTTTAAAGTTAATTTAAAGATAAATTCAACACCTTTTTCATCTAAAGATTTTAATCCTAATTCAGGTTGAGCAACAATCTCTAAATCTTTATTTTCTTCTAACATTTTTAAATAAGCATCATTAATACATAAATCAGCAGCATCAGCCATTAAAGATTCTTTCCCATATTTCTTTAAGAAAACATCTTTTGGAGCATGACCTGGTCTAAACCCATCAATTTTAGCTTTTTTATTTGCTTTTTTGAACGCTTTATCTAAAGCCTCTTCCCATTCTTTTCCTTCAATCTTAATAGTAATTTCTTTCATTTTAATTCCTCCATACTTAAATAGTATATAATATTTTTCTATCTAAATCAACTATTTTACTTCTTTAATAGTTACTTCATATTCACCATCTGGACTTGCAACTGTAACAACATCACCAGCACGATGTCCTAATACAGCTTGAGCAAGTGGACTAACATTAGAAATTTTATTTTCAAATGGATCAGCTTCAGTACTACCAACAATTGTATATTCTTCTATATCATCTTCATCATATTCAATTGTAACAGTACTTCCAATTGAAGCACAACCATTTGATTCTTTATTAACAATAACTGCATTTTCTAACATTACTTCAAGTTCTTTAATTCTTCCTTCAACTTCAGCTTGTTCTGTACGAGCTGCATCATATTCAGCATTTTCACTTAAATCTCCTAAAGCACGAGCTTCTTTTAAAGCTTCAATTACTTGTGGACGTTTTTCCATTTTTAAATATTCTAATTCTTTCTTCTTTTCTTCCAAACCACTTTCAGTTAAATAAACTTCTTTACTTGACATATATTTCACCTATTTCCCTTCAATTTGTATATTATTCTAACAAATAAATCTACAAAATAATACTACATTTTATTCTATTTGTCAAATAAATTTTCATATTTTTTAATTATTTTTCTTACGCATCATATCTAAATATTCTAATTTATAAGGACACGCAAATTTTACAACTTCTCTTGGATGTCTTACAACAGTTATTTCCTCACCATCACTATTTATTAATTTTGGTATTTCAAACGTATATACCTCATGATTAGGTCCAAAGAATTCAACAATATCACCAGCTTTAAAATAATTTCTCTGTTCTAATGTAACAATACCATCTTGATAATCTAAGATAACACCTAAAAAATCTTGATTAGATACTTCTACTCTACCATTATAATATTGACATTCATAATCATTTTTATTATTAAAGAATTGAGGAATAGAATCTCGATTAGCAACTCTTCTTAAAATTACTTCTAAATTTTTGTCATATTTATAATTTTCTGTATCTTTTAAATAAGTATCTATTACTTTACGATAAGTATCAACTACTGTTGCAATATAATAAATTGAACGCATTCTACCTTCTATTTTAAATGAAGTTATATTCATATCAATTAATTCGGGAATATATTTTAACATTGATAAATCTTTAGTACAAAATGTAAATAGCTTTTCACCAGCAATAAAATTATCTTTCTCATCATATAAATCAAAATCCCAACGACATACTTGACTACAACCACCGCGATTAGAGTCTCTTGCCGTTAAAAAATTTGATAAGACACAACGTCCACTATATGAAGAACACATTGCTCCATGAATAAAAGTTTCAATTTCAATATCAACATTATTTAATATATCTTTTATTTCTTCTTTACTAGTTTCACGAGCTAAAACAATACGAGTAACACCTTGTTTTTTAAAGAATTTTACTGCTTCTTTATTTAAAGTAGATTGTTGAGTTGATAAATGTATTTCTAAATCAGTTTCTTCATGAGCAACTTTAATAATCGCTGGATCACTAACAATAATTGCATCAACATTAGCTTCTTCTAATTCTTTTAAATAATTAACTAATTTTTTTGCTTCTTTATTGTGTAATACAATATTAACTGTAACATAAACTTTTTTATTTAATTTATGAGCAAAAAGTACTCCTTCTTTTATTTCTTCAATAGTAAAGTTATTTGCATTTGCACGAAGTCCAAAAGCTGGACCACCAATATATACTGCATCCGCACCATAATGAAGAGCTACTTTTAATCTTTCTAAATCTCCTGCTGGAGCTAATAATTCATGTTTCATAATTCACCTACTTTACTTTATAAATTGTTTCTTTATATAAAAATCCTTTATCTAGATTATTAACTATTTTATTTATCTTTTCTTCTAATAAAACTTTATTATCTTCATTTACTTCATCATACAATTTAAGAACTTCAATTAAAATATCATTTGGTATTAAAAAGGCATTAAATATAAAATAAGAAATATCATTTTTTAATTCTAAAGTTTCACTTAAAGAATTTAATATAAAACTTGAATAAACAGTTGTACCTTCTTTATTATCAACAATAGGATATGTATAACCTTCTTTTTTTATGTAATGTATTTTAGAATCACTATTCAATTTAAAATTATCCAAATAATTTTTTACAACATGACGATATGATGTATACATAGGAATATATCCAAATACAGGTAACATTAATTTTCCTTTAATATTACTACTTATTTCTTTAATTTCATCAAGAATAATTTCGTTAGATAAACAACTATATAATACATTATAATCATACCAATAATTACAAGTATTAAAATTAGTTGTTAAGTGTTCCTGATTCCATACTAAATCATGTTTTAAATTTAATTCGTTTTTATATTCTACAACACTAATATCATAAAAGAATATTCCTTTAATATTAATATTTTCTAAAGTAATTAAAGTTTCTTTTAATAACTTTAAATCACCTGCATGCATATTTTTATTAAGTGATACAAAGATATCTTTATCACTATATTTTAATACTAACTCTTCTACTTCTTCAATAGTAAAAGTAACATTAAAATTTACACATAAATTTTTAATTCCCAATATAAAACCATCACAATAATCTTTTATATCATCAAAATTTTTATTATCTAAAATAACCAATTTTTTTGCCATTTAAATCACCAGTGGTATTATACCAAAAAAAAGTAGATAATTCTACTTTTTAGCAAGTTCTTTATTATTTGTATTATTATTTAATTTACTTTGACAATATTCATCGTATGTTGTAATAAATGTTCTAGGGTTTTCAGGGTCTGTAAAATCTAAAATTGTTACACGATTAGCTTGTTTATTAATTTCTCCATAAACATATCTAGTTTGAGCACTACCAACAATACGTCCAATAATATGTTTTACATATAAACCATCACCATATTTATCATTACTAGTATTAAAGTAAGCACTAGGATTTTCTGATAGATTTTTTTGATGATAAGAAACACTATTAGATACATTAGAACTATTTGAATTAATAACTTGATCTTTTGTCATACCATAATCTGATGCGACTGCATCAATTACATCATTACAACGACCAGTACCAAAGTTATAACTAGTTAAAGTAAGTTGAACATTTCCATTATATACATTAACTAAAAAGTTTTGAATACGCATAATAGTAGCTTTAATATTATTATCTAAATCTAATAAATTTTCACTATTAGAAGTAAATGTATCGTCAGTATTAGTTGCATAATTATGAGCAACATATGTAGTACCTAAAGTTGTACGTTCGTGTTGTCCAATACCAATCGCTCCAGAATATAAACTTCCACCAGGTAAATGAGCATTATGATCTAAATTAGATTCTTGTTTAAATAAACCATACATTAAAATTGGGTCTATACGATACATAGTACTATATTTTAAAATAGTTTTACCAGTTGTATCATTCATAAAATAATTGTAAAGATCTGCACCTGCACGGTTTAATAAATCAGTTTCGTTATCAAAAATCATTTTAGTAATACTATTTACATCAATATTTTCAGACAATGCATCATAAGAATTTGTTAAATATTCTTTAATACTATTTTCATCTAAATCTAAAGCATTACACATCATAACAAACTTTGTATCACTCATACATTTGTTATATGCTTCCTTTATTGTGTTATTCTCTTTAGCAAGTCTTTCTTCTTTAACTTTAACTACATCAACAGGTTTTGTACGTTCCATAAACTCCATTGATTCCTCAAGTGGATTTTTATCTGTAATCATTGGTTTACGAGTTAAATCCTTATAAATCCCATAAGATTCTGACACTATCCCCCCAGAAAGTCCTAAAATAACAACTGAAAATATAACACGATCTTTTCTAAGTTTTCTTAATAATTCTTTATTTATTTGTAAATTTGACATAAAACCCCTCCGTTCCAAATTAAATTAATATATCAAAAAAAAAGCAATTTGTCAAATTTTGCTTTTGGTTAATAATTTTTTAAAAAATCATATAAATTCTTAGCTACATTTTCAGGTAAAATTTCTTTTAACTGATCTATAGTTAATGTCTTTAATTTAGTAATTGTTTTATACTTCTTTAACAATTCTTTTTTACGTTTAGTACCTATTCCACTTACATGATCAAGAACACTTTCTAAAGAACCTTTTGATCTTATTTGTTTGTGATAACTTATAGTATAATTATGAACTTCATCTTGCATTCTTTCTAAATAGTAAAATAAATTACTTCGTCTATCTATATCTATTTCTACTAATGGATCAAAAGCAAGTAATTTACTAGTTGCATGATGATCATCTTTTTTTAAACCAACAATAGGAATATCTAAATTTAATGAAGATAAGACTTCTCTAGCAACATGAATTTGTCCTATACCACCATCTACAATAATTAAATCTGGTCTTTCTAAGTTATCTTTTAGTACTTTAAAATATCTACGATATAACACTTCTTTCATAGTACCATAATCATCATTTTGATCAACTGTTATTTTAAATTTTCGATATTCGTTTTTAGCAGGAACACCATTTTTAAAAACAACCATTCCAGAAACATTAAATGTTCCAAATAAGTTAGAATTGTCAAATAGTTCAATACGATCTAATTTATCTAATTTTAATACTTCTCTTAATTCTTCATTAGCCCCATATGTTTTATCTTCATCTTTTTTTATTAATTCAAAATTTTCATCTAAAGCGATTTTAGCATTTTCACAAGCCATTAAAACAATCTTTTTCTTTTCTCCCCTAACAGGTATATGAACATGAATTTTTAAAAAATCTTCTAATATTTCAGCATCAACTTCATCTGGCACCAAAATTTCTTTAGGAAGTAAAATATTTTTTTGATAGAATTTTGCAATATATCTAGTCATTTCTTCAGATACTTCATCAACAATAGGAACAATTTTAGAATGTCTTTCAAGTATTTTACCACTTCTTATAAAGAATACTTGAATTGATAAATAACCTTTATCAACATAAAATCCAAATATATCACGATCAATTTGATCTTGTATTTCAACTTTCTGTCTTACTAGAGTAATATTAATATAATCAAGTAACTCTTTTAATTCTTTAGCTTTTTCAAAATTATATCTTTCACTTTCAGCAATCATTTCTTCTTCTATTTTTTTAGTTATTAAAGAATGATCACCTTTTAAAAACTTAATTATATCTTGTTTCATATTATCAATTATTTCTTTATCAATTTTATATTTACAATAACCTAAACATTGATGAATGTGATAATAAAGACAAGGTCTTTTAGGATACGTATTACATTTTCTAAGAGGATACATACGATTTAAAAGATTAACAACATTACGAGCAGCTGTAACATTAGGATAAGGTCCATACATATGATTACGATTCTTTTTCTTACGACTTAAATTTCTTACAACAAGTAATCTAGGAACTTCTTCATCAGTAAGCTCAATATATGGATAACTTTTATCATCTCTAAGTAAAATATTATATTTTGGATCATTTTCTTTTATTAAGTTTAACTCTAGTACTAATGACTCAGTTTCACTTCCTACAACAATATATTCAAAATCAACTATTTCACTTACTAATTTAGCCGTTTTTCCAAAATGTTTACCACGAAAATAAGAACTGACTCGGTTCTTTAATTTTTTTGCTTTACCTACATAAATAATTATACCATCTTTATTTTTCATTAAATAACAACCAGGTTTATTAGGAAGTAAAGATAGTTTTTCTTTTATATGTTTCATTATTTCTGCATCCATAATATCACCCATCTTTAATATTATAACACATTTAGTTTCCTTTTTATTAATTATACGTTATAATTATAATGGTGATTAAATGAGAACTATTGAGAAAAAAGTAGAAAATGAAATTATTATTAATAAATCACGTTTTATTACAGTAATATACCCTGTTAATAATATAGATGAGATAAATACTTATCTAAATAATATTAAAGAAGAATATAAAGGAGCAACACATTATTGTTATGCATATATCTTAAATAATATTAGTCGTTGTTCTGATGATGGTGAACCAAGTAAAACAGCTGGATATCCTATGTTAAATGTTATAACAAACCAAAATATAAATAACATTTTAGTAATTGTAATTCGCTATTTTGGAGGAATTAAATTAGGAGCTGGGGGACTTGTTAGAGCTTATTCTAACTCTGTTAGTGAATGTTTAAAATGTGCACATATAATTAATTTGATTGAAGGATTTGAAATAAGTATATCTTTTAATTATGATGATATTAAACAAATAGATTATCTTTTAAATAAATATCAAATTATTAATAAAGAATATAACGAATATATAAAGTACACTATTGTTGTTAAAAAAGAAGAATTTGAAAAATTAGAAAAAAATTTAAATAAACTAAAAATAAATATTTCAAAAATAAAAGAAACTTACATTAGAGAAAATTAACAACCATTTTCTAATGCAGGTTCTTTTTTTAATTTCATAGTTTTTTTATATTCATCAGTGATTTTTTCTGAATTATTATTTTTATATAAAGTTTTTAAGAAATCTAAACTAACAATATCTTTTAATTCTAACTCAGTATATTTAATAACTCCATTAATTACTGAATAATCTAATTTTTTTTGTCCTAAATTAAAATAAGTTTTTTCATCTTTAACATCAATTAATTGTTGATTCTTAAGTTTAAAAATAGTTGTTTTTAATAAAACACCATCCGCAAAAATACTTCCAATAAAATATTCATTTACATTTTTATTATTCATATTTACTCTCCTTCTAAAAAATAAAAATAAGAAGTATTTTTAATACTTCTTATTTAGTTGCTTGTTGTTGTTTCATAACTTCTTCAGCAAAATTTTCTTCACGTTTTTCAATTCCTTCTCCAACTTCAAAACGAATCATTTTACTTACTGTTCCACCATTATTTTTAACATAAGTAGCAACAGAAACATCTCCATCTTTAACAAATGGTTGTTCAAGTAAACAAATTTCCTTGAAATATTTATTTACACGACCAATAACCATTTTTTCAGCTATTTCAGCAGGTTTACCTTCAGCCATAGCTTGCTCTTTTAAGATGCTCTTTTCATGTTCTACTTCTTCAGTTGGAACATCTTCTTTACTTACATATTTAGGACGCATTGCAGCAGCATGCATAGCAACATCTTTTGCAACTTCAGCACTTGCTCCATCAACAACTGTTAATACAGCAATCTTTCCACCCATATGAATATATTCACCAAATTCTTGGTTATCTTCTTTTACAACTTTTTCAAAACGACGGAAACTTAATTTTTCACCAATTTTAGCTGTTTTAGCAACAATAAAATCATTAATTGTTCCATCTTCATAAGATAGAGCTAAAACATCATCAATTGTTTTTACATCGTTAGTAATAATTTCTTTTAATAAAACATTTACTAATTCTTTAAATTCATCGTTTTTAGCAACAAAATCTGTTTCAGAATTAACTTCAACGATTGCAGCTTTATTTCCATCAATTAAGATAGCAGCTAATCCTTCAGCAGCAATACGATCTGCTTTTTTTGCAGCTTTAGAAATACCTTTTTCTCTTAACCAATCGATAGAAGCATTAATATCACCATTATTAGCTTCTCATGCTTTTTTACAATCAAGCATTCCCGCACCAGTTTTTTCTCTTAATTCTTTAACTAAACTTGCAGTAATCATAAATAATCTCCTCCTAAAATATTATTTTAAAGCATCTAATAATTCAGATTTCTTCATTGTTGAATAACCTTTAATATCTTTTTCTTTAGCCATTTCACGTAATTCAGAAACCTTTAAAGTTGATAAATCAACATTTACTTCTTTTGGAGTTTCTTTCTTTACTTCTACAGTTTTTTCTTCTTTTTTAACTTCATTTTTAGTTTCTTTTTTAGAATCTTTTTCTACATTTTTATTGTTTTTATTAAATGGTTTACGGAATCCTTTTTTATCATTACGATTAAATCTAGGAGCACGACGATCTTCTTTACGTTTTACTGAATCAACAGCTTTTTTCATAATATCTTCAGCTTTTGCACCTTTTTTAGATTCATCTTCAGTTACATAATCAACTAATTCTCCACCGTTAGCTTCAACGATTGCATTAGCCATAACACCTGTAATTAATTTTACAGCGCGAATAGCATCATCATTAGCTGGAATTACATAATCAACCATATCTGGATCACAATTTGTATCTACAATACCAAATACTGGAATTCCAAGTTTACGAGCTTCACGAATTGCGATATCTTCTTTAGATGGATCAACAATGTATAAAGCATTTGGTAATTTATACATTTCACGAATACCACATAATAAAGTATTTAATTTGTCGTATTCTTTTCTTAATTTACTAACTTCTTTTTTAGGTAGTAAATCAAAAATACCATCTTGTTCCATTTTTTCGATTTCTTCTAATCTTTTTACTCTTCTTCTAATAGTACGGAAATTAGTTAAAGTTCCACCTAACCAACGTTCAGTTACATAATATGAGTTAGAACGAATAGCTTCATCTTTAATTGCTTCACTAGCTTGTTTTCTAGTTCCAACAAATAACACCTTTCCACCATTATTAGCGATTTCTTTTAAAGCATTATATGCTTCTTCTAATTTTGTAGCTGTTTTAGCTAAGTCTAGAATATAAATACCATCTCTTGCAGCATAAATATATTCTTTCATTTTTGGGTTCCAACGTTTAGTTTGATGACCAAAGTGAACACCTGCTTCTAATAACAAATTCATTGACACAACTGCCATATTTATCTTCCTCCTTTTGTTCTGCCTCTGTAGCTTCAACTTTAAACACCACCAATACTGGCACTAGGCATTTAAATCCACTACATGTGTTTTTTTAGATAGCATATACATTATACCATAATTATATAGATTTTCAAGTTTTTTATTAACAAATAAGAAAAAAAACACTATGTTAAGTGTTCTCTATTATATTTTGAGTTATATGAACGAATCAAATAATTTAACTCTTTAAATAATTTAATATATACAGGATACATTTTTTTAGTAACTAACATCTTCTCGTGATAATCACGAGCTTTCATAATTGAAACATAGTCTTGTTTTTTTCTAGCTTCAAAAACTAAAGTAGCAAATTCTTTTAATTCATTCATAATATTCCCCCTGACTGATGAAATATTATAAGAAAAGTTTTATAATTAGTCAATATATTTTAACAAATTTAAAAAATTATTTTTTAAATTTAATAACTACAAAAGATACTATAATTAATAGTACTGATAATCCAATAACTATCCAAAATAAATAAGCACCATTATCAAATAAAATATTATTACGATCTATTTCTAATTTATCTTCTTCATTATAAACTAATTTTTTACTTTCAATATTAACTTCTTTATTATCTTTTATATCTTCAATATAATTATTACAACCATTTTTATTACATTTATCTAAAGTACGATTTAAAATTGGAGTAATATATTCTGTATAACCTGTAAAATAATATTTATCTATTATTGTTATAGGAACACCTTTAGTTTTTATATTATATTCTTCTTTAACTTGCTCTATTAACTTTTCATTATCTTTATGTTCCCAAACTTCAATATAATTGAATTTTATATTTTTATATTTCTTTTCTATTTTCTTTAAATAAGTAATTTCCTCTTCACAATAAGGACAAGTTTCTCCATAAAAAATATATAAATTAGTTTTTTCTTTAGCCTCAACATTAGATATTATAAAAAAAGAAAGTAAAATTATTAACGAATATGTAATTTTTTTATACATTCTTTTAATACCCGTACAAATTCTTTAATTTCATCTAATGTTGTAAAACTAGATATACTTACTCTTAAACTAGTAGTTGCATATTCTTTATTATGTGTAAGTGTTTTTACTGCTAAAGATTCACTTTTATTACTAGAACAAGCACTCATTGTTGAAATATAAATATCATGTTCTTCTAAAGCGTGTAACATAGTTTCTGGTTTAATACCACTAATACTAAAGTTTAATATATGAGGAATACTTTTGTCAGTACTATTTATGTGAACTAAATTAATTTCTTTAAGTTGTTCTTTTAAATATTTATTTAGTTCTTGAACATGATTTATTTTACTTTCTAAGTTTTCTATTGTAAGTCTTAAAGCTTTAGCCATACTAACAATTAAAGCTAAAGTAGGAGTTCCACTACGATATACAGTTGTACTTTTACCACCATCAATTAATGGTTCAATAATAACACTTTCTTTTTTTACTAGTCCTCCTATTCCTTTTAAGCCATAAAACTTATGAGCTGAGAAACTAGCTAAATCAACATTTTCTAAAGAAACATTAACTTTTCCTAAAGACTGAGTTATATCAGTGTGAAAGAAACATTTCGGATAGTCTTTTAATATTCTTCCAATTTCTTCAATTGGTTGTCTAACTCCAACTTCACTACTAACAGAAGCAATAGTTACTAAAACTGTATCTTCTTTTAATATTTTTTTTAAGTGTTCTAAATTTACAGTTCCATCACTATTTAAATTGACATAAGAAATTTTATAACCAATATTTTCTAATTTTTTTAATGGTTCTAAAATTGAAGAATGTTCTAAATTAGTTGTAATAATTTGTTTACCACGATTAGGATATTTATTTACAATTCCCTTAATAGCCAAATTATTTGACTCACTTGCTCCACTAGTATAAATTAATTCACTTGGTTTAACTCCTAAAATATTAGTTATTTGAGCTGTCGCCTCTTCTAACAAATGTTTTGCTTCTATTCCTAATTTGTGTAGTGAATTAGGATTTCCTATATAATTTTTATTTACTTTTACAAAAGAATCTAATACTTCATCTAATACTGGCGTTGTTGCACTATAATCTAAATAAATCATTTAATCACCTACTACTTTACTATAACACCTAATAATTTAACTAAATCTAGGGCTTGAAATTCATTAATTTTAAGTCCTACAATACTATCACTAGTTGTTTTTATTCCTTTTATTTCATTAGTTGAAAAATCCATATCTTTTAAAGGAGTATGAATAAATTCACTTTCTTCTAAATTACAATTAGTTATTTTAACTTTTTTTAATTTTGTTTCATTAAAAATAACACTATTACTTATACTATCTATAATATTTGTATCTTCAATTTTACTAAAAGAAAAATTACTATATTTTAAAATACAATTCTCAAATTTACTTTTCTTAATAACACTATCACTAAAATTAACACCAACTAACTTTGTATCTTTAAAGTTACAATTATGAATACTAGTATTACTTAAATCTAAATTTGATAAGTCACAATTATTAAAGTTGCAATTAACAAATTCAATATGATATACTTCACAATCAAAATTAACATTAATAAAATTACATTTATCAAATATTTTCTTTTCTAAATTGATATCTACTATTTCATCATTAAAACTATAATTTTCAATATAATCTTCATCTATTAATTCTTTAATCATAATAAATTCTTTCTATGTAAAATAATAATTATAATTATTGATAAAACAAGAGATATTAAAACTAAGACTAAAAAAGATGCAGGATTGATTGCAAAATCCCCTAATGGAACATTCATTCCCATAAAAGAAGCAATCATTGTTGGTATTGAAATAACAAGTGTAATAGAAGTTAAAAATTTCATTACATCATTTAAGTTATTAGAAATAATTGTTCCATATGTATCCATAGTACTATCTAATATTTCACGATATATATTAGCCATTTCAATTCCTTGTTTAGTTTCAATTTTTACATCTTTTAATAGTTCAATATCTTTTTCTTTAAATAATTCATGATTAATATTTTCTAGTTTTTCAATAACTAAATCATTTCCTCTTAATGAATTAATAAAATAAACTAAACTTTTTTCTAGTGTTAACATATGAACTAATTCACGATTATTAGTTGCTTTAGCTAAAATTGATTCTTTAGCTCTTATATCTTCTTGAATTTCATTTAAGAATCTTAAATAATATTCAACACTTTTTCCAATTAAATATAATGGGAAACTTTGTTTATCACTTATATTTAATCCTTTTATTTGATTACTTTTAATATCATCAATTAAAGAGTGTTCTTTACTAGATACAGTAATAATACCATTAGGCATTAAAATAATTCCTAGAGGCATAACTCGATATTTATTAACATTGTGGTACTTAACAGTATATGGAAGATCAATAACTATTAATAAATTATTATTTAAAGACTCAACTCGTGGTAATTCAGCATTATCAAGTAATTTCATTAAAGTTCTTTTCTTTATTCTAAAAGTTTCACTAATTTTTGTAATTTCTTCATCACTCGGATTAGTTAAATGTATCCAATTATTACTTTCATATTTATCTAATTTAATAAAATTTCCCTGTTCGTTAGTTTTATAAATCGTTTCCATTCTATCACCAAAAATATTATATCACAGCTAAAATTATTTTAAAGAAAAAATGAACAAAAAGTTCACTTTATTTTTTTAATACAATTACATTTGCATGAGATGTAAAGAATTTATTATCACAAATATTATCTTCATTTAATTCATTAAACATATTAATAGTTTCCATAGCATTATTAGTTGCATGGTTTACATCAGTAATTTGATTATTAGAAACTTTTACTGATGGTTCTAAAACATTACCCATCATACAAACAATATCAATTCCTTGTATTTTAGCAAATACTGAAACTATTTCTGGAATCACACTATTAATATCATTATTTTGTTTTTCTAAACTTAATGTTTGATATTTAATAGCTATTTTCTTTAATAAATTCATCATTGCACTTTTAATATTTGAAGCATCTTTTTTTGAAGATAATTCCATGCTTTCAATTTTCTTTAACATCATTTTTAATTCATTTAATTCTTTATTTTCCATAATAATCCTCCCTTTTTTTCGGCAATAAAAAACAGCACTTAAACAAATACTGCTTTCATAATTTGTACAAATGTTATTACATTATATGCTTTATTTTAAAAAATGTCAACTATTTTTAATCAATTTTTTTAATATTATATTTTTTACTAAAATAATCACATATTAAATATAAAAGATCTGCATAAATTAAATTTAAAATAATAGAACTATAAATACTTATAAATAAAGCATTTATATTGAATGGTAAGAAACCAACAATAACAAGAATAGTATACATTAATATACGATATACAACAATTGTTATAAAACTCATAAATAAAACACTAATCGAATGATTTGATAACCATGAGTTTAACCAAATAATAAAGTAACCAATGATTAAGAAAATACAAGCATTTACAATTAAAGTATCAGTATAAATAAAATCATAAGCAAGTCCTAAAACAAAACAAGTCTTTAAAAAAGATGATTCTTCATGATTAAAATATGGATATATAACAATTAAAATTACAATTGAAAATAAAGGAGCAAAGAAACTATTAGTAATATTAATCATGTTTGAGAATACTCCTTCTAATAAAAAGGATATAATTGTTACAATACTAATTAGCGTCATTTCCATCAATCCTTTTTAAAATAGTTACATATCTAATATCATCAAAGTTAACATCAGATTTTACTTCAACAGTTTTTGCTAAATCAAAATTATCTGTTGTAATACTAGCTACTTTTCCAACTAATATACCACTTGGAAAAATATCTCCCATTCCCGTAGTCATAACAAAACTATCTTTTTTAATTTCTGTATTATCAGCAATTCCTTCAACAATAAAATTACCTGTTTCTTTATTATATCCAGATAATAAACCATAAACATTTTTACTATCAACATCTATCTTAACACTAATTTTATTATTTACATCATCACTTGTTAATAATTTAACTGTACTATTAAAATTTGTAACTTTAGAAACTTTACCAATTAAGCCTTCACTAACGACAACCGGCATATCAACTTCAACACCATTTTTAGATCCTTTATCAATTGTAACTGTATTATACCAATAACCTAAATTACGATTAATAACAGTTGCATTTAAATATGAATCTTTTGATAAAGTTTGATTAAGTTCTAACATTTTACTTAATTTATCAACTTCATCAGCAAGTTCTAAATTTTTAGCTTTAATAGAATCAGTCTCTCCTATTTTATTTTCAAGTATTTGATATTCTTCATATATATTATGTAGTTTTGTTATTTCATCAACTTTATCTTTTACAAAACGAATTGGTGCATAAGCTACCTTTTCAACTAATAAAACTGTATCTTTAATAGCCATCTCTACTGGAGATAATTCACGCTTACTATTAACTATTGAAGATACAATAACTAATAAAACAACTATTCCAATAACAATTCCAAGTAATATATATTTTTTTTCAATTTTATTGCGTTTATTAAACATAAAAACCACCTTTTTTAATTATAACCTATTTTTACCACTTTTCCAACTAAATATTACCATTTTCATAAAAACTATAATATTTATTGTCACCAATTATAACATGGTCATCAACTTTTATTCCCATAATAATACCTACATCTATTAATTGTTTAGTAAGTTTTATATCTTCATGACTAGGATTTACACTTCCTGATGGATGATTATGTATACAAATAATAGACGTTGCCCCTACTAAAAAAGCTTCCTTAAAAACTTCTCTAGGATGAACAATACTAAAGTTTACAGTTCCTTTAAATATTAATTTATCTTTAATTACTTTTTTTACAGGATTTAAATATAACACATAAAAACATTCTTGTTTATAATCTTTAAGTATTTCTTTGTAATAATTATAAACCACACTAGGAGTAGTAATCTTTACATCTTTAATACTTACAATATCTTTATTCATTCTTTTAGTAAGTTCAATACAAGCCATAAGTTCACTTGCTTTAGCATGTCCTATTCCTTTAAATCTTAAAAGTCTTTCTAAATTAATATTTTTTAAATTACGAATATCTCCTACTTCTTTTAATATATTTAAAGCAAGTTCTTTAGCAGAATAGTCTTTAGTACCAGTTTTTAGAATAATAGCTAAAAGTTCTTCATTACTAAGATTTTCAACCCCAAAATTAATTAAACGCTCTCGCGGGCGATCAAGTTTGGGAATCGATTTTATTTTCACTATTAATCACATCCTTATATTCTAATAATACTTTTTCATTTACTTTTAAAATAGCTTCATATTCATTACTTTTACTTATTACATCATCATATTGTTTTAGCATATCAATAAAATCACTATTACTAATATACTTCTCTTTAATGTATATATTATAACCGTTTTCTTTAAATAAAGCTTTTAATTTATTAGCATTTTCCATACTTGCCGTAATCGCAATATATACGTGATAATAATTATCTGAGGTTATATATAAATAATTAGTAAAATCTTTAGCTGCTTCTTTTGCTTTATCTAAATTTGAATAAGCTCCTAATTGTAAAAAATAAACTTTATCTTGAGTAAAATTTAAAACTGGCTTTACTAAAACATTAGAATCATATTCTTTAAAAAGATAAAAACCTAAAAAAGCTCCAATTAAAGTTGAACATAAAATTGGTATTAAAATCTTTTTCACACTATCACCATTATCATTTTATAAAATTAAAGTTAAAAAAAATGTCAAAAAAAAAGAAGTAATTTATACTTCTTGTAAGACAACTAAAATCATAGGTTTACATTCGGTTTCTTGGTATAAATACTTACCAAGTTTATCACGAATACCTAATTTTACTTTATTAAAATCGACAAATTTTTCAGTTGTATTTTGATTAATTACGTCAATTGAAATTTTTTCAGCTTCTTTAATTAAATCAATATTATCTTTAACATAAATAAAACCACGAGTAAGTATTTCTGGACCGGCAATTATATTTTTAGTTTCACGGTCAATTGTTACACTTACAATAACAACACCATTTTCACTTAATAATTCACGATCTTTTAATACTAATTCACCAACATCTCCAGCTTGTTTACCATCAATTAAAATATCATCAATCTTAATCTTTTCATTACTATCTACTAACTTACCATTTTCAAAAGTAGTAATTTGTCCATTAAGTTTAAGTAAAATATTATCTTCATTCATACCAACAGCCATTGCTGCTTTCGCATTTTCTACTTGATGACGATATTCACCAATTACTGGCATGTAATATTTAGGACTCATTAAATCAAGCATTAACATTAAATCTTCACGTGATGCGTGATATCCTAAATATTGTTTACTTGGTAAAGTAATTAAATTAGCTCCAATTTGGGCAATTGCATCAAATAATTTTGTAGCTCGACGCTCTTGACCTTCCATAACTGGTGAAGTAAACATTACATTATCACTAGCATTAATTTTAATAAATCGATCATAACCTTTAACAATTCTTCCCATATTTGAGAATGGTTTTTCACGTTCATCAGCAACTAAAATAATAATATTATCATCACTAGCATGATGAATATTTATAATTCTATTTTTATCAAAATCAATTGCATTAATATCAATTGCTTTCATAATAATACTTTCTAAACGTTTACCCATAATAACAACTTTACGATCACCTTTAGATACAACATTAAATATTTCTTGAATTCGTGTTAAACCTGAAGATGAAACATTACATAAAATTCTTCCTTCACATTTATTTAGTGCTTCACTAATAAATTTAGCAATACGATGTTTTGGTGATGTATAACCTTGTTTATCAGCGTATAATGATTCACTAAGTAAACATAAAACACCTTGTTTTCCAACATAAGCAAGCTTTCCAATATCTGTTTTATAAGCACCAATTAAAGTTGGATCAAAAACAAAGTTACCCGTATAGAATATAGCTCCATCTGGTGTATATAATACATACCCCACTGTATCAGGAACTGAATGTGTTAAACTAATTGGAAAAATACTATTTTTCCCAAAAGTTACTTTTTTATGTGGTTCTATTAATTTTAAATTGTTAAAATTCCCTTTAACTTCAACAAGTTCTTGTTTTAATATTTCAAGTGTAAACCTAGTACCATAAATAGGAACATCTTTAAAATCATTAATCATATCAGGAATAGCACCCATTTGTGAATCATGACCATGAGTAATAAAGAAACCTTTGATACGTTTTTTGTTATCTTTTAAATAATCATAATTAGGAATAATATAGTCTACTCCTAACATTTTATCATCCGCATATTTTAACCCAACATCAAAAACAAAAATGTCTTTATCTACTTCAACAACATACATATTTTTGCCATTTTCGTTTAATCCACCTAATGCGAATATTTTAATTTTACTCATAAAATCTCCTTTCTAATTCGTTTATGACTAAATAATTATATCAAAAAAATGAACATAAGTCCATTTTTATTAAATTAGGGTAATTTAATACAAAAATGCACAATATTTTGCGATTATTGTGCATTTTTATGATTTCTATACCCTATTTTGCACAATCATTGTGCATTTTTTATATTTCTTTTCCAACAAACACATTATATACTTCATTATAACGATAGCTCAATTTGGCAAAATTAGAATCAACAACTAATATGTTTAGTTCCACTAACTTATCTATTAATACCGAAACAGTATTTCTTGAAACCCCAGATTCTTCTTCTATTTCTTTCTTTGTAAAAACAATTTGATGCATTATCGCTGGCATAATTCGGTACACTGCATTGCTTTTTAAAACACTAATACGTTCCATATCACGTGTATAAATTTGATCAATTCTACTTATTTTAGCTATATTATTGTTACATTGTTCAATTATACATTGTAAGAAAAATTTTATAAACCCAACCATATTACCTTTTCTACTTTCGTTTAAAAATTTATGATAACTTGGTTTATAAAGTTCTATAACTTCAGATAAAAACAATATTGGTTCATCTTCAGATAATATAGATAATTGAATTGGAATTAGCACACGACCCAATCTACCATTTCCATCACGATATGCATGAATAGTTTCAAATTGTGAATGGGAGATTGCTAAATTAATAAAAATTGGATCAATATATGCATCATTCATATATTCAAATAAATTATCTAACAAACTAGGTACTTCTTCTGGTGCTGGAGGAACAAAAATTGCTTCATCAATTGAACAACCACGTGGTCCAATCCAATTTTGAATAGTACGAATTTTACCGGGTTCTTTTTCACTCCCACGAACACTATCAAGTAATATTTTATGAATATTATTTACAAATTTTAAATTAATTTTTTTATTATCTTTTAAATATTCTTTGGTATAATCAATTACTTTTTTTAAATTTTGAATTTCCAAATTATCATCAGTTTTTGGCATATATTTTAAATAATACATTTCATCTTGCGAAATTTGTGTTCCTTCAATTTGCGTAGATTTTAAACTTTCACTTAAAACAATAGAATCTAAAAAATAACGTGAATCAAATTGACAATTTTTTAAATTTGATTTATATTCTCCATATTTTAAATTAGCTTCCGATATTAAGTTTAATAATTCTTTATCTAACTTATATTCCATTGGTAATTTATTAACTTTAGCAGCTTCCATTATCTTCACCCCGTTAAAATTTTAACATAATTTATCACAAAAGTAAATAAAAATGCACAATATACACCAAATATTGTGCATTTTTGCTTTTTTTAGACCATTTTTGCACAATCATTGTGCATTTTTTACAAACAAGACTACAAATTTCCATTCATAGTCTCTTTTGTAATTAACTTTCAATTTCTTCTAATTTAACACTTACTATTTTAGATACACCTGATTCTTGCATTGTAATACCATATAAGATATCAGCATATTCCATTGTTTTTTTCTTATGAGTAATTAATATAAATTGTGTTTTAGTTTGTAATTTTTTTACATACTCACCAAAACTTGCAACATTAACTTCATCAAGAGCAGCTTCCACTTCATCTAAAATACAGAATGGAACGGGACGTGATTTTAAAATAGCAAATAATAAACTAATAGCTGTAAACGTTTTTTCACCACCTGAAAGAAGTGAAATACTTGCAAGTTTTTTACCTGGAGGTGAAGCAATAATTTCAATACCAGTTTCAAGTAAATTCTTTGGATCAGTTAATTTTAAATCAGCTTTACCACCATTAAATAATTCTCTAAATGTTTCATTAAAATTATTTCTAATAACTTCAAAAGTCTTTTCAAACTCTTCTTTCATAACTGAGTCCATTTCATCAATTATTTCTAACAATGTTGCCTCAGCATTATCTAAATCATTCTTTTGATTTACTAAAAATTCATAACGTTCATTAACTCGATCAAATTCACTTATTGAATCAAGATTAACATTACCAAGTTCTTTAATAATTCTCTTATAATTAGTAACTTTAATTCTGGCACTTTCAATATCTTCTTCTAGTTCATAATTATGAATTGCTTTTTCATAAGTTAAAGAATAATTTTCACTTAAAGTATTAAGTAAATTATCAAGTTTTACTTCTGCCCTATTTACTTCAATTTCTAAATCTTTTAACAATTTATTCTTTTCTCGAACTAAACTATTTTCTTTACGAACAGAGAATTCATAATTATCTAATTCTTCTTGTAATTTTTCTTTATCATTACGTTTTTGATTTAATAAAATACTTACTTCTTCTTTTTGTTTAGAAGCAATATAATATTTTTCAAGTATAGCTTCTTCTTCTTTACTTAAATTATTTTCTAACATACTTTTTACAGAACTAATCTCACTTTTAACATTATCTAGTTCTAATTGATATTTATTTTGTTCTTCAACTTTTAAACTATATTCATTTTTCTTAAGAATACTATTTTTATTTATTAAATAAAATTCATCTTCTAAAGATTTAATGTTATAATCAATTTCATTAATACTATTTTCTAAATCTTGTTGTTTTAATACATATTTATTTTGTTCTTTAAGTAAATTTTCTAAATCATATTTATCTTGAATAATATTTCGAACTTTTAATTTACCACCAGTAAGAGAGCCTCCAACGTGAAGAAGCTCTCCATCTAGTGTTACAATACGATAACGATAATTAATTAACCTACTAATATTATTTGCATTATCAATATTATCTACAACAATAACATTACCTAAAGTATTTTCAATAATAGATTTATATTTATTTTCACATTTAACTAAATTAGACGCAATATCAATAAATCCTTTAGCGTTTTTAATTTTATTAATTACTTCATATTCAATACTTTTAGGTTTAATGATTGATAATGGGTAAAAAGTAACTCTTCCACTACTAGTTTCTTTTAAATAACGAATTGCTTCTTTTGCTTTAGTCTCATCATCAACGATAACATAATTAACAGCCCCACCTAAAGTTGTAGTAATAGCAACACTATAAGTTTCAGCTACATCAATAACATTACCAATAACATTATGAATTCCTCTTAAACTAGGATTATTTAAAACTTTTTTAACAGCACTAGGTAAACTATTATTTTCTTCAATACTTATTTTTAAATTCTCAACATTATTATCAACAATTCTTTTTTTATAAAGTAAATTTGTTAATTCATTACTAATATCTTTTTTCTTAAGATTTGCTTCATTTATTTCTTTTTCTTTTAAAATAACTAAGTTATTAAAGTCATTTACTTCTTTTTGTAAATAAGTAAGTTCTGTTGATATTTTAGCAATCTCATTATTTAAAACTAATTCTCTTTCTTTTAATTCTAAAGAACGATTGTGTAATTTTTGATCACTTACTTCATATTTTTTACGTTCTAAAATAATATTTTTTTCACCATTAATTTTTTCAACTTTAGTTGTTAGGCTAATTAAATTATTTTGTAAACTACTTAATTCTTTATCAAGTTCATTTATTTTATTTTTATAATCTAATATTTTAGTTTCACTTTCACTGTTACTAGTTGATAATTTAATGATTTCATTTTCTAGTTTTTCTACTAATTCTTTATTTTCTTTATACTTATCATTAATATTAGTAATTTCTTTAGCAATTAAAGCAACTTCTACTTTTTCTAAATTAGAACTAACTTCTTGATATTTCAAAGCTTTATCTCTTTGTTCTTTTAAAGGATTTACTTGATTTTCAAGTTCTCTCATAATATCCGTTACACGAGTCATATTTTCGTGAGTACGCTCTAATTTTCTTAAAGCATCTTCTTTACGTTTCTTATATTTTAAAACACCAGCAGCTTCTTCAAAAATAACACGTCGTTCACTTGGTTTACTGCTAATAATTTCTTCAATTTTACCCTGGGATATAATATTAAAACTTTCTTTAGCTACCCCGGTATCAAGTAAAATATTAGTAACATCTTTAAGTCTACACTTTTCACCGTTAATGTGATACTCATTAGTTCCATCACGATAAACACGTCTTCTAATAGAAACTTCATCATAATCAAGGGGTAAATAATGATCACTATTATCAAATGTTAAAGTAACTGAAGCACTATTCATTGCATTACGACTTTTACTACCAGAAAATATTACATCAGTCATATTACCATCACCACGAAGGGATTTAACTGATTGTTCTCCTAAAACCCATCTAACGGCATCAACAATATTACTCTTACCACTACCATTAGGTCCAACAATCCCAATAACACCATCATTAAATTCTAACCCTATTTTATCAGCAAAAGATTTAAAACCTTGGGCATTTATTCTTTTTAAATACATATAATCACCATACTTTAATACTTACTCATTATACTATAACACAAAAAAAAAGACAATTATTTTATCTTCTGTTAATTTAAATTTGAAGTGCAACAAACAAGTATTGAAAAAGACATATGAATAACCTATAATATTTCTCGACTAAAAGAAGAAAGGAAAATTCATATGTCTAAAAATAATAATAATACAAATTTAA
>CALVZI010000040.1 GCA_944372485.1 uncultured Bacilli bacterium | reverse complement strand
AAACCAGCTCGTGGAGGATCAACTATAACTAAAGCTCCTTTTACTTCATCAATAATATCTGAAACTTTAGAAGCATAAAAAGTCACATTATTAACACCATTATTATCTTTATTTCTATTCGCATCCTTAATCGCTTCACTATTAATTTCAACACCAATTACTTTAGATACATATGGACTAATAGTAATACCTATTGTTCCTGTACCACAATATAAATCTAAAAGATTATCTTCTTTACTAGGATTTAAATAATTAAGAGCTTGTAAATACATTTTCTCTGCTACTATTGTATTAACTTGAAAGAAAGCACTAGGAGAAACTTCAAATGTAAAGTTTTGTAATTGTTCGTGTAAATATGATTTACCAAATATACAATTATATACTCCATCAAAATAAATATAAATGCTTGTAACTTTTTCTTTTAAATTATCTAAATAATCATCTATTTTAAAATTCTTTTTTAAAGTAAAAATTAGCATTACCTCATTAGTTTTCTTTGACTCTCTAATAACAAATGTAGAAATAAATTCAAGTGGTAATTCTTTTTTAACAATGTTAAATATTTCATTCATTTTATTACTAATTAAGAAACATTTATCCATATTTACAATCTCATAACTTTTCTTTTTATAAAAACCACACGTTTCTTTAACATGGAAAGTTACTTTATTACGATACTCTAATTCATTAAATGATTTTAATTCCTTAACAACACTTTCATCAATATCAGAAAATCTTTTAATAATATCTTTTACTTTATTTTCTTTATATTTCTTTTGTTCATCGTATTTTAAATGCATTAAATCACAACCACCACATTCATAAAAATATGGGCATATAGGTTTAACTCGTAAATTAGACTTTTCAATTATTTCATCAACATCTGCTTCCATATATCTTTTTTTATCAACAATGTTTTTTACAGTTACAACTTCACCTGGTAAAGCATTTGTAACAAAAATTGTTTTTTCATTTAATTTACCAATTCCACGACCATTGTGATCTAATTTTAATATTTCAATCTTTTGCATTCTATCACCTAAAAACATTATATCATTAAATACATATTAATGAATAAAAAAGACATAATAAAATTAGGTGATCTTATGAATACTATCGAAAAAAAGTTTGAAAAAATAAAAAATATTTTTGGTAACAGTACTGATTTAAAAACCAGAATAATAAAAATTAACAATAAAAAAATGGGATATGTATTTTTAGATAGTGTTTGTAGTGGAGATAAAATAAGTGATTTTTTAATGAAAAGTACGTTATTTTTAGATGGTGGAAATTTATTTGAACAATTAGAAAATAAATTAGCCAATAACAATATTTTAAAATTAAAAAGTTTAAAAGAAGTTATTAGTATTTTACCAAATGGTTTTACATGTGTAATTGCGGAAGATAGTAATACTTGGTTAGCTTTAGAAACAAAAGGACCAATTGATCGTGGTGTTAATGAAGCTAGTAGTGAAGCTGTTATAAGAGGTCCAAAAGATAGTTTTACTGAAAACTATATGATTAATTTAGGATTAATTAGAAAAAGAATCAAAGATCCTAATTTATGGTTTGAAGAATTTATTGTTGGAAAAAGAACTGAAACAAAAATTACTATAAGTTATATAAAAGATATAGTTCCAATAAGTAGAATTAATATGATTGTAGAAAAAATAAAAAAAATAAATATTGATGGTATTTTAGATAGTGGTTATATTAGAGAATTTTTAATAAGTGATAAAAAAACAATTTTCCCACAGATGCTTAGTACTGAAAGACCGGATTTAGCATGTCAATCACTATTAGATGGAAAAATAGTAATTATAGTTGAGAATAGTCCAATTGTTCTAATATGTCCAGGAGTATTTATAGACTTCTTTCACTCTCCTGAAGATTACTATCAAAAAAATTGGAATGTAAACTTTGCAAGAATAGTTCGCTTCTTAAGTTTTTTTATAACTTTATTATTACCAGCTTTTTATGTTGCGATTACAACTTTTAATCCCGAAATGATACCTGATGAACTTTTATTCTCAATTGTAAAACAACGAAGTAATGTTCCCTTCCCAACTTTTTTCGAAGTTTTCTTACTTATGCTTGCATTTGAAATATTAAGAGAAACAGATATTAGAATGCCACAAAGAATGGGGACAGCCATAAGTGTAGTTGGTGGTTTAATTTTAGGAGATGCAGCTGTATCAGCTGGTATAGTATCACCAATATCTATTATTATAATTGCCATGACATCTATTTGTGGATTATTATTTAGTGATGTAGATATGATTAATGGACTTAGAGTTTGGCGCTTCTTATTTTTAATTTCTGGTTCAATCTTAGGGGTAATTGGTATTGTTATTATGGGATTAATGTTTATAACTAACTTATGTAGTACAAGATTTTTAGATATTCCATATTTAGTAACTATTGCTCCATTTTCGGTGGATGATATTAAAGATAGTATTATTAAATTTCCAACCCCAACTAAAATAAAAAGACCAAGTTTTTTAACTAAAAAAAATATTTACAAGCAAAGTGAGGGAGATAAATGAAAAAGATTATTTTTGCTTTAATAGCTTTATTATTAATAAGTGGCTGTAATTATAATGAATTAAACGACATTTATTTAGTTTCAGCACTTGCCATCGATTACACTGATGAATATACTTTATCTTTACTCACAATTTCTGATAATGAAGATAATCCAACAAGAGTTATTACTGGTAAAGGTAAAAGCATCAAAGAAACATTTTATAACATATCCCAAAATTATAATAAACCATTATATTTAGGACATTTAAATTTAATAATTATAAGTGAAGAAACAGGTTCTAAAGGAATAGAAGAATTACTAAAAATTATTAATGAAGATAATGAAACTAAAAAAAATTTTTATATTGTTTTAGCGGAACTTACTAAAGCAATAGATATATTAAATTCTTTATCAAGCACTAAATTTGAAACTAAAAATAGTAATTTAAATAATATTATTAATAAGTATTTAAGTTTAGAAAATATTAATAATCAAATAACTTATAATGATTATATAACAAAAAATAATACTAGTAATTCATTATTCTTAACAAGTTATAAGTTAGTAGATGATAATTTAGAAAATGGGAAAATTGGAATAATAGAAAATAATAAATTTAATAGTTGGTCTAATAATACTGATGGATTATTAATTTTAAATAATATGATTAATGAATATATATTAAAAGTAGATGATGATTATATTACTTTAAAAGATATAAAAACAATAAAAAAAATAGATAAAGAAGATTCTAATATAATTTACTTTAATATTGATGTAAATAATAGTTATGATAAAAAAGTTGAACAAAAATTACAAAAAATGTTATTAGATACAGTTAATGAAAGTATTAGAGATAAAAAAATTGATTATTTACAATTAAAAGATTTTATATATAAACATACAAAAAAAGAAATAAAAAATTTAAGTGATATAAAACCAATTGTTAAAATAAATTTTAAAAAATGAAAGGAGTTATATGAAACATTTAAATAAACTAGAAATATGTAGTATTACATACTTTTTAATGCGAGCTTGTTTTATGGGGATAAGTTTAAATATAATTTTAAATTTAACTAAACAAGATAGTTATATGTCTATCTTGTTAGGTTCTATTTTAGGTTTCATACCACTACTTTTATATTTGTATATTATTAAAGATAAAAAAGATTTAAACTTAAAAGATTATTTAAAAAAACAAAATAAATACATTGGTAGTATAATTTGGATTATAATGTTTATGTTTACACTTTTATATACATCTTATATTTACCATCAATTTACACATTTTGTTCAAATAGAATATTTATCTAAAACTCCAAGATTTATAATTTTACTAGCTTTTTTAATACCACTACTTTATATAGTAAAAAAAGGTATTAAAGTAATTGCTGAAGTAAGTACAATCCTTTTTTACTTTTCAATAATATTATTAATTATAACATTAAGTAGTTTAATTTTTCAAATAAATATAGAAAATATACTTCCAATATTTACAAATAAAAATAATGTATTTAATTCTTCTTTAACATATATTTCTTTTAATGTTATCCCAATATTTTTCTTAACTAACCTGCCATATAAAAAAGAAAATAATTATCAAAAAGTAATTATTAAAACATATATATTAAATTCTATTATTCTTTTTATTACAACTTTTTTAACCATATCAATACTAGGTATTAACTTAACAAAAGCTTATATTTATCCTGAATTTCATTTACTTAAACAAGTATCTGTAATTGGATTTTTAGGTCATTTAGAAAGTATATTAGCTTTCCAAGGAATCTTTGATTCATTTATTATGCTTACTATTAATTTATATTTCTTATCGACTTTTATAAACTATAAATATATAACTGAAATATGTTTTATTATATTTTTAATTACTTATCTATTTTCAAATACTTTACTAAATTATGAATTTATAATATATGGAAGTATTATTACTTATTTAGTTTTACCAATATTTGTTATTTTATATAAAAAGATAAAAAGTAAGATTCTACATATATAAACAGTTTTTCGACAAAACGTAAAAAAACATCAAACGATGTTTTTATTTTAACATTAAATAAATTCCTGCACCAATACCAGCAATAATTATTAATATCAAAATAAATATTAATATTTTAACACCAGTATGTTTTTTCTTAACGATAATTTCACCATTATCATCAACATCAAAATCATCTTTACCAAATGAATAAGCTGATGTAAAAAATGATTTATCAAGTTCTAATTCAGCAGTATTATCTTTTTTCTCCTTATTATCTTCAGTAATAATATCTTCGATTGATTTTAATGTTTTTGAACTAGTCATTGTATCTGATTTTAAATCACTAAGTAAATCAAGTGACAATTCTTTATCATTTAAACTACTAAGTTTGCTTGTGCTTGTAATTGTATTAATTAATTTTTTAATTTCTGGATCTTCATCATCAATATAATCATCAGTATTAACTTTATCTTTTAATTTTAAATTTTTTAAAATATTATACTGTGTATTATTAAGACTGTGATAATCATTTTTTATTTCTTCTAATTTATCTTCTTTAGCCTTTGATAATATATCTCTTATATCATAATTTGTATTATCAGTTTCATCATCTTCATCTTCTTCTTCGATGTTTATAACTTCTGTTTCAGTTTCTTTAAGTAAATCTTCATATCTTTTTCTTTTTTTATTTTCTTTTCTATTTTCAAGTAGTTCTTTTATTTTAGCAATATCAATTTCATTTGTTTTATCTAATCTAGCTACACCTTCGATATTGTAATTATCATCACGTTCATATATAGCTCGATAAAGTTCTTCATTTTTTTGACTACGTCCACCATTTTTATGGTATTTATTGTAACGTTCCATCCTACTAGCCATATAATCACCTCATCTACCCCAACATTAATATAATACCATATTACGACATTTTTTTCAAACCATTCTTGCATTTTATTATTGTTTTTTTTATAATATATAGGAGGAGGTTAATTATGGAAAAATTTGAAGTAAATAAAGACGCTTGTATTGGTTGTGGTGCTTGTATGGCAATATGCCCAGAAGTTTTTGAAATCAATGACGAAGGTTTAGCAACTACTATTAAAGATGAAAATTTAACTGAAGAAGAAATTGAAAATGCAACTGATGCGATGGAAGGATGTCCAACAGGAGCAATTAGTAAAGAAGAAAAATAAAAAGCAATTATTATTGCTCTTTTTTTATACCGATTTCATTATATAATTTATGTATTTCTTTAGGATTTAAAATTCGATATTCACCACTATTTAATCCATTTAAAGTTAAGAAAGAAACGCTTTCTCTTTTCAATTTTAAAACTTCTAAACCTATTGTACTTAACATTTTCTTAACTTGATGATTACGTCCATCATGAATAGTTAAATAAATCATACAAGTATTATTCTTCTTATCAACTTTTTTCATTTTAACTCTACTAGCACGAACTTTAACATTATCAACTACAACACCCTTTAATAATAATTTTAAATTTTTAGATTCAGGAATTCCCTTAACCTTAGCAACATAACATTTATCAATTTTATTTCTAGGATGCATTAATCCATTAGCAAGTTCACCATCATTAGTAAGTATTAATACACCAGTAGTATCATAATCAAGTCTTCCAACTGGATAAATACGAGTATTAGTTTCAATTAAGTCAACAACTGTTTTTCTATTTTTATCATCACTAACAGTTGTAACAACACCACGTGGTTTATATAAAAGATAATATTCTTTATTTTCACGACTAATTTTATTTCCTTCAACTTCAATTTCATCTTTAGAACTTACTTTTAAACCCATTTCACTTACAATATTACCATTAACTGTAACTAAACCTTTTTTTATTAATTCTTCTGCTTTTCTTCTAGAACAATAACCACTACTTGCAATATATTTTTGTAAACGTTCCATAAAATCACCACCAACATTATACAAAAAAAGTATTTCTTTTTCAACCAAAAAAATACAAATTATTTCTAACTTGTATTATCCAAAAAACATTTGAGTTATAAATATACTACCAATAATACCAGCTAAATCAGCTCCAAGTCCGGCTATTAAAGAATATTTAATTTTCTTTATACCAACACTACCATAGTAAAGTGTTAGTATATAAAATGTTGTATCTGTTGAACCTTGCATTACTGAAGCAAGTCTACCAATAAAACTATCTGGTCCCTTCTCTTTTAATAATGAAGAAAGTATAGCAAGAGCACTACTTCCGGATATTGGTCTAATAAAAGCCATAGGAAGTACTTCTAATGGCAAACTAAGTAATTTTAATAATGGATCTAAATATTCAAAAACAAAATTTACAAAACCACTTTTTAAAAATATATTTACACCAAGCATCATTGCTAACATTGTTGGAAACATTGTTAAAATAAAATCAAAGCTTTCTTTTGCGCCTTCTAAAAAAACATCATAAATATCAACTTTTTTATATATACCATAACTTACAATAATCAAAACTAATACTGGTAAAATTATTCCTGATATATTAACCATGTTTACTCCTATAATATAATATTCTATCTAAAGTTAATCCTACTATAGTTGATATTAAGGTTGCAAGAATACATGGTAGTATTACTTCTGTTGGATTTATACTTCCATACAACATTCTCATAGAAATAATAGTTGTTGGTATTAAAGTAAGTCCACTAGTATTTAAAACTAAAAATGTAATCATAGAACGACTGGCTTCTTTTTTATTAGGATTTAACTCTTGAAGTGATTCCATAGCTTTTAAACCAAAAGGAGTTGCAGCATTACCAAGTCCAAAAACATTAGCAATTATATTACTTGATATATATCCTAGAGATGGATGATTTTTAGGAATTTCTGGAAATATTATTCTTAAAAAAGGAGATAATTTATTTGAAACAATTTGTAATAAACCTGAAGCGGTTGCAATTTTCATAATTCCTAACCATAAAGCTACAACTGGAAAAAGTTGGAATACTAATTCTAATGTATTTTTACAACTATTTAATATTTCTTCATTAATTATACCTATTCTTCCATTAAAGAAAGAAAAAACAATCCCTACTACTATAAAAAATCCCCATATTTTATTTACCATAAATTAAACCAACCTTTTTTCTCTTTCTTTTCTTCTTTTTTTTCTTTAATAAAAATATTTTCTCTTAATACTTCTTCATCATCTAAATATAATATTACATTACCTACTATATTATTTTTATTATTATATTTTTTTTGTAAAGAATATTTTATTTTTAATAATTTTTTTTCATTTTTAGTAATAGGATATCTAATATCATTCTTTATATATAAATCATAATTTTTATAATATTTTTCATCTTTTATATCTAAATTACCTTTTTTTAATATTAATTTATTTTCATAATTTTCAAAACCATATTCAAATAAATTAACATGATCTGTAAAATCATTGCCATCATTTAAAGTAACAACAACTAAATTTAAATTATTTTTTGTAGCTGTTGTAACTAAAGTTCTTTTGGCAATTTGGGTATAACCTGTTTTACCACCAGTTGTATATTCATAATTATTTAAAAGTTTATGTTTATTATGCCATACATAAGTATTTTTATTTGTTTTAACAGTATGTATTTTAGTACCTACTATTTTACTATACTCTTCATTATTCATCGCATAACTAGTAAGTAACGCCATATCATAAGCACATGAATAATTTCCTTTATCTTCATCTAATCCACTAGGATTATTAAATGTCGTATGTTTCATACCAATTTCCGCAGCTTTATTATTCATTTCTTTTACAAACTCTTCAACACTTCCAGACACAAAGGTAGCAATGGCAACGGCAGCATCATTTCCACTTCTAAGCATTAAACCATATACTAAATCTCTTAATTTAATTTTTTCACCAATTTTTATATATATTCCAGAACCATATGCTTTTAATATTTCATCACCAACTTTAACTGTTTTATCTAATTTACCACTTTCAACAGCAAGTATTCCTGTCATTATTTTTGATATTGAAGCAATACTTCGCACATTATGGATATCTTCTGAATATAAAATTCTTCCACTATCTTGATCCATTAATATAGCTGAAGTAGCACTTGTACTAATTGCTTTTACTTGAATAATTGGTAACACCAATAATAACATAAAAAATACTATATATTTCTTCATATTTTTCACCTATAAAAATCTATGAATTAAAAAAGAAAAAAATACAAAAAAGAAGCATTTTATTTCTAATATGCTTCATTTAATAAACTAATTATATCTTCTTTTGTAACTTCTCTTGGATTACCACCAGTACATGGATCATTAACTGCTTTTGTAGCTAAAATATCAAAATCTTCTTTATTAACACCAACTTCACTTAAGTGTTGTGGAACACCAAGTTTTGTTTCTAAACTTCTTATTGCCTCAACAACAATGTCAACACATTCTTCATCAGTTTTACCATTTACATCTAAATCAAAAACTTTAGCCATTTCACGATAACGATCTTTAGCAACTTCTCCATTCCATTTTAAAACATATGGTAAAAGTAATGCACAAGCAATTCCATGTGGTACATCATATGTAGCACCTAATTGATGAGCCATTGAATGTACAATTCCAAGTCCAACATTAGAGAATCCCATTCCAGCAATATATTGACTAATTCCCATATTTATCATAGCTTCTTTATCTTTATTAACAGCTGCTTCTAAATTTTTATATGTCATACCCATTGATTTTAGATGGAACATATCTGTCATCTCCCAATGAGCTTTAGTGATATATCCTTCCATTGCATGAGTTAAAGCATCAAGACCAGTTGAAGCTGCAGTAAGTTTTGGCATACCGGCCATAAGTTCCATATCAATAATTGATAATACTGGAATATCATGTGGATCTACACATACTCTTTTTACTACATTCTTTTCATCTGTAATAACATAATTGATTGTTACTTCAGCAGCAGTACCAGCAGTAGTTGGTAAAGCTATAATTGGTAAACAAGGATTTTTAGTATCAGCTACCCCCTCTAATGAATTAACATCATAAAATTCTGGGTTTTTAATAATAATTCCAATACATTTAGCAGTATCTATAACAGAACCTCCACCAATAGCAACTATAGCATCACAATTTTCTTTTTTACAAAATTCAACACCATTTTGACAATTAGTAATTGTAGGGTTAGGTTTAACATCATCATACACTACATAATTTACCTTTCCATCCAATTGCTTAATAACCATATCAGCTACTCCACAATTTACTAAAGTTTTATCAGTTACAACTAATACTTTGTTAAAATGTCTTTTTTCAATTTCAGAAACTAAAACTTCTCTAGCTCCCCATCCAAAATAAGATGTTTCATTTAAAATAATACGATTTATCATTATAATCCTCCATTCATTCTAATTATAACACTTTACATTATTATTAAATCAATATTATTTTAAACTTTACATTTGTTGATAAAAAAATTCTAGTATAAATATATACCATGAATTTTTTGTTCTTGTTCTTTAGTTAAAGCATCTAATTTCCAATTACCATCATCACCTTTATGTAACGTAAAATTAATTGTATAGGTAACAGTATCAGTAACTCTACTTAGTTTATCTAATAAATAATCATTAAATAAGCTTTCATCATATTTATCATTAGTTTTAAACTCATTTAAATGTTCTTCTTTATAAACATTAGCTTTACTTTTTTCTTTTGTATAATCATAAACTGTTATCTGTGTTGTTACAATCGCTTCATCACCATCAATTTTTTCATCTTTTATATCATAGTTTAATGCTTGATAATGTCTTTTCATTAATGAAGTATATTTTTCTTTTTGAGAATCATTAAGCTTATCTTCAGACATAACAACATTACTTAAATCATTCATTACATCTTCATTTAAAGTTTGATAATTAGCTAAAAACATTTCAACTTTTTTTGTTGGTGTATTATTTAAAGCTAAATTGCACCCAGTTAAAACTAAAATCATTACTAATAAAAATGAAAACTTTTTCATAAATAACCTCCATTATTATTTTTAATAATTTTACAAAAAATATACAAAAAAATAGAGTTTTTCTAAACTCTATTATAATGATTTTGAATTATTTTGTTCTTCTTTATATTCATCATGAAGCTCACTAGATTCTTTATAAGAATCACGTATTTTTGAAAGCTCTTCTCTAGCTTCTTTCTTTGATAATTTTCCCTCATTATAGTCTTGTTCAACTTGTTTAATTCCAACAACTACATCATCCATATCTAATTTATAATGTCTTTCTTCAATTGGATCAGTAGAATATATTTCTTTAGCTACCACATCTCTTGCTGCTAAATTTTCAGGATCTAAATTATCACTTTCCATACTATTTGATATTCTTTCATAAACGCCTTCTGCTTCTGGTGGGATAGAAAAATCTGGTTCAGGATTTGCAAAATTTTGATATCCTTTATACACAAAAGTTGTTGTAACTAAAGTAACTCCTGCCATTAATGCAATTTTTCTTATTTTCGAATTATTTTTTTGCAAATTTTTAACTTTAATATTATTTTGAATTCTATCCATTTCTTTAATAGCTTGTTCAATATTTGCAATTTCATCTTTAGCAGTTAAAGGAACTCCAATAACATATTCCATATTGTTATTGGAAATTTTATAAGCTTTAATATTTTGATCATAATCAGTATGAAAATCTACTTTGTTTTCCCCAGATATTTTTTTTGTAATAGAAGTACTAACAATCATTCTATAAACATCAGAACATAAAACCTGTTCTTTATATTTACCATTTATAAAAACATTATAACATTTTTCCGTTTCAGAATATTCATAACTTAGCATAAAATCAAACCTTTCTCTTTAACTTCTATTTAAAATATACTACAAAATTACAAATAAAGCAAGAAAATAAAGTGTTTTAACACTTTATTTACATTAATATTCACAATTTCCAGGTGTTCTTGGGAATGGTATTACATCTCTTATATTATCCATTCCAGTCATATACATAACAAGTCTTTCAAAACCAATTCCAAACCCAGAATGTTCAGTTGAACCATACTTTCTTAAATTTAAATACCATGTATATTCTTCTTTATTCATTCCTAATTCTTCAATGCGTTTTTCTAATTTTTCTAAATCATCTTCTCTTTGACTCATTCCATATGTTTCACCAATTCCTGGTAATTCTAAATCAGCATTTGCAACAGTTCCATCATCCATTTGTTTCATATAAAAACATTTCTTTACTTTTTGCGGCCAATATGTAATGAATACTGGTGAATTAAAATATTCAGTAATATATCTTTCATGTTCTTTAGCTAAATCTTCTCCATACTCTGGTGTAAATTGCCATTTTACATCAGCCTTTTTTAATATATCAATACACTCTTTATACGTTACTCGTTTAAATGAATTTGAACTTACTGTTTTTAATTTGTCAATTAATCCTTTTTCAACAAAAGAATCTAAAAATTCTATTTCATTTTTGGCATTTTCTAATGTATATTTAATAACATGTTTCATTAAATCTTCAGAAATATCCATAATACCATTTAAATCACAGAATGCAACTTCTGGTTCAATTTGCCAAAATTCAGCAATGTGTAGAGGTGTATGAGATGGATCAGCTCTAAATGTTGGCCCAAATGTATAAATTTTTCTAAAAGCTTGAGCAAATGTTTCACCTTCAAATTGAGCCGAAACTGTTAAACCAACTTTTTTTCCAAAATACTCTTTACTATAATCAACTTTACCTTTTTTTGCTATTTCTTCTAAATCTTGTGTTGTAACTTGAAACATTTCTCCAGCTCCCTCACAATCACTAGAAGTAAATAAAGGCGTATTTACATAAACAAAGCCATTTTTTTGAAAAAAATCATGTACTGCAAAAGCAGCAACACTACGCACTCTAAATACAGCTTGAAATAAATTTGTTCTAGGACGTAAATAAGCTTGTTCTCTTAAGAACTCACGAGTATGTCTTTTTGGTTGAATTGGATAGTCTTCAGGACAATCTCCTTCTAAAACAATTTCACTAGCACTCAATTCAAACAATTGTCCCTTAGCTGGTGATTTAATAACTTTTCCAACTACACTAATAGAACTACCAACATGGTATTTTTGAATATCATCAAAATTTGAAATTTTATTATCATAAACTACTTGAACTGATTTAAAATAAGTCCCATCAAAAAAATCAATAAAACCAAATTCTTTTTGTTTACGATGATTTCTAATCCATCCTTGTAATTTAATTTCTTTATCAGTATCAATAAATTCTTCTACTTTTTCATAAATTTCTTTTACTTCTTTAACCATTATATCTCCTCCTAATAAAAAAAGACCAAATTTAGGAGCACATAAAAGCGCGGTACCATCCTAATTTGATCTTAATTAACGTAACGTGTTTATCCGTTAAATCCTACTACTATTTCAGATTTACAACTCCATGGTGTTTTTCTTATTAGACTTATTGTTTGCTTCCACCAACCAAACTCGCTTTAAATAGTTTCTAATAATACTCTCCACTTCTTTGTTTTTTTATATTATATCACATATTATTTAATTTTAAACAATAATTTTAAAATGTGTGTTTAGTAATTCTAGCTTCAAGTCTTTTTATATGATCTTCAAGTTTCTTATAATCCAACACTTTTTCATCATGATTTACAGAAGATGTAACACTTTCTAATTTTTTTCGTGTATATAAACAATAACTACCTTCTTTTGTTTTTACTAAACCCACTCGACCCACTCGTAAATTTCCTACCCTTGAATTTTTATACACATCTATCACTTCCTATTTATATAATATAATATTTTTTATAAATTAGTCAATATTTAATTAAACTATTTTTGAAACAGCCTAATCTTTAATAAATCATATAATTTATTTCTTATATCAAAATTATTCTGTTTTAATTTTAATTTAATTTCATCAATAATTTTAGAAACACTTTCTTCTTTTTTATCAAAACAATCATAATAAATATATTTTAACTTATCATTTTTTTTATTATCTTTTAAAGCCTTTATTTCATTTAATATAAATTGTTCTTTTTCCATATCTAATCTTGTTTTTAGATCACTAATTATATTTTTTTTATTAATATCAATATTTAATAAATAATCTTTCATTTCACTACATAATTCATTTACTTCAGCTTCTTCATCTATTAACATACTAGAATATTTAATACTTTCGCCATTAGAATTGAATAATACGCCTAAAGCTTTTTCACCATCACTAAAAATACAACTATATTTAATCTTTTCAACCTTACGATTACTAAAATACTCTGTCTTATTAATTATTAAATCTAAAAAACTTTTATCAATAATAATATTATTATTTTTTATATCTAATAATTGTTTTGTAGAAATTTTAAATATTGGTACCCTTCTAACATGTTTTACATCATCACTTTTATTCCAATCATAAAATTCATATAATTTATCATTAAAATTTAGTAACACATCATAAATATAGTTCATTTTGTTCCTCCTTTTATATTAATAAAATGTGCCAAACTAAAAATTTTATACTGTCTCTATAAATATATTCATTTTAAATTTTTTTATAAAAAAACTCAAACTATAAAAGTTTGAGTAACAATCAATATGGTGGAGAATAAGGGACTCGAACCCTTGACCCCCTGCGTGCAAGGCAGATGCTCTAGCCAACTGAGCTAATTCCCCGTTTTTTTCAAACGCAAATACATAATATCATATTTATTTAATAAAATCAAGTTTTTTTCAAAAAAAAAGAAAAATAATTACTTTTTTTCTTCATATTTATCTAAAAAGTTATATTTTTCACCATTTATATTATATCCAATAATTGCATCTAAATTAACATTTTCAACACTTTTAAAAATATTATACTCTATATATGGGTTTGTTTCTCTAAATTTTTTTATTAATTCTTTCATTTCTTTACGTTTTGATTTTCCTTCTTTATCAACATCAGTTTCTAATGTAAAACGACAAGCACAGTTTAAAAACGTTAAATTGTTATACTTAGCCCAATTAATAATATCATTTTCTTTGATTAAATATAGCGGTCTAATTAATTCCATTCCTTCAAAATTTTTACTATGTAATTTAGGCATCATAGTTTTTATTTCTCCACCATAAAGCATACTAAGTAAAATTGTTTCTAATACATCATCATAATGATGACCTAGAGCTATTTTATTACATCCTAATTCTTTAGCAAATGAATATAAATATCCTCTTCGCATTCTTGCACACAAATAGCAAGGACTACCTTCTTTAATATTAAAAACAGAATCAAAAATATTTGAAGTAAAAAATTTTATTGGAATATTTAAAGTTTTTGCATTTTCCTCAATAAGTTTACGGTGTTCTGTTGTATAGCCCGGATCCATAACTATATACTCTACATCAAATTTAAATTGTCCATGTCTGTAAAGTTCTTGCATACATTTTGCAAGTAACATTGAATCTTTTCCACCAGATATACAAACTGCAATTTTATCTCCTTCATTTATTAATTTATATTCTTTAATTGCTTTAACAAATTTTGACCAAATTTCTTTACGATATTTTTTTATTATAGTTTTTTCTATTTCACGATATCTTTCCATAAAATCACCAACAGATTTATAATAACATAAAAGTCATAATTTACAAAATAATTCATATGCTTAGTTAGGAGATATAATGAGAGATAAATTTTACCCTACACCACAAGTAGAGAGAGAAAATATTGAATACGCAAAAATGCTTGCGCATGACTATGCAGGTGCGACTAGTGAAGATACTGCAATTCACTTATATTCTTATCAAGCAATTATTTTAGAGAAAACTCATCCTGATATAGCAGAAGTTTTAGAGAAAATTGCTTTTACAGAAATGCATCATTTAGAATTACTTGGTAAAACTATATATTTATTAGGTTTAAAACCAAAATATGTAAGTTATACTCCGGATAATATTAAACAATATTGGAATTCTTCAAGTGTAAATTATACAGTTTCTTTAACAAGTATGTTAAAACAAAATATAAAAGCTGAAAGTATGGCAATTGCAACATATGAAAGACAACGCTGTGAAATTAATGATAAATATATTAAAAATCTTTTAACATATATTATTGAAGATGAAAAACAACATTTAGAAACCTTTACAGAATTACTAAAAAAACAAAAAAAATTAGAGTAACATCTAATTTTTTGTTGTATTTATAATAATCATTAAAACTAAACCAATTAAAATAATAGCTAAACCACCTAAAAGAAAACTAATCTCATCAAACAGTATAAGAGCTAAAGCAACTAATATTAATGAAATAATTAAACATAATAAAATAAAATTTTGACAACTAAAATGTGGTTTAATTTTTTCTTTACAATCACTAATTAAACTAAGTGCAACAATATGACTTGAAAATCTTTTATTTTTAGGAGGCAACTCCATATAATTTTTTCCATAATGGGCTTTTAAAAATCCATCTGGATTATTTGGGCCTCTAAAAGTATAATTTTCAAATTTAATATCTTTAGTTGGATATATATCACTATATTTATAAACATATGGTTTTTTTATATTACGATAAACCCAAGTAATTTCATCACCAATTAATTTACTATTTTTATTTTTATTTCCATAATTAATCGCATTATTAATAAATTTTTTCTTTAAATATATTGGATTAATATCTAAGTTTTCTAAACCAGTAATTAACCATGACAACCATAAATTTGTTCTTCTTGCTTTTAAATCTTCTTTTTTATTTTCTGAAACATAATTTAATAAAAATATATCAATAAATATCCCGTCACTTTCATGACATTTATTTTTTAACATAAAATTTCTTTCTTTTATATAAGTATTTTTTAACCTTATTTTCATAGCAGGATAAGGAGCTAAATACTTATCATTTGTATCAAAACACTGAAATACATATTTATCTGGTAAAGATTCTTTTAAAGCTTTAATTAATTTTTTATATTCACTTCTTTTAATTGCAATATCAATATCATCATCCCATGGTATAAAACCACCATGTCTTACTGCTCCAAGTAAAGTTCCTGAAAAAAGAATATAATAAATATTATGTTCTTTTAAAACTTTATCAATATCTTTCATCATATCTAATAAAACTAATTGATAATCTCTTAGTTTTATTGGAGAACCATCAATATCTTTACCTAAAATATATTCCATAATTTCACCTACTACCATATTATAACATATATAAAATATTTTTAATAAATTAATGGTCGGAAAAACAGGATTTGAACCTGCAACCTCTTGGTCCCGAACCAAGCGCTCTACCAAGTTAAGCCATTTTCCGAAATGGTGTTTACAATCAGATTCGAACTGATGGCCTTTTCCTTCGGAGGGAAACGCTCTATCCAACTGAGCTATGTAAACGACTAATTATAGTTTACAATATTTCTGAAATTTAGTCAAAAAAAAACTTTGATAAACAAAGTTAACAAACTAAATGGTCGGGAAAACAGGATTTGAACCTGCAACCCCTTGGTCCCAAACCAAGTGCTCTACCAAGTTGAGAC
>CALVZI010000039.1 GCA_944372485.1 uncultured Bacilli bacterium | reverse complement strand
CCATCAGTATCATTTTTAAATACAAAGAAGTCATGTCCTAATAAATCCATTTGTAAAACAGCTTCTTCTTCACTCATAGGCTTTACATCAACAGTTTTTCTTTTAATAATTTTTTTATCTTCTTCCTCTTCAGCTTCAAAATCCATATTCATAAAATTAAATCTTTCATTGTGCATTTTATGCTTCATCTTTGTCTTATTTTTACGAATTTGTCTTTCTAGCTTTTCTACAACTGAATCAATTGCAGTTAATAAGTCTTTGTCACGATCTTCGGCACGTAAAATGACCTTAGGTGCAGGAATTGTAACTTCGACAACTTGTGAAATTCCACTTGTATGTAATAATACATTAGCTTTCATTTCACTTGGATTTTCAAAGTATTTATCTAACCTCCCAATTCTTTTTTCAACATAAGCTTTAATTGCTTCGGTAACCTCTACTTTGTTACCACGGATATTAAATACCATAACATCAATCCTTTCCAATTACATTATATCACAAATAACGTGAAAAAGATATGATATAAAATTGAAAAAAATAAAAACAACTTAAACTAAAGCTGTCTTTATTTCAACTACGTTTTTGGCTTGTAATCCTTTATCAGTTCTAACTAGTTCGAACTCTACTTCTTGTCCTTCAACTAAAGTCTTATACCCTTCAGACAAAATAGCTGAATAGTGAACAAAAATGTCTTCACCATCTTTATATTCGATGAAACCAAATCCTTTTTCGTTATTGAACCATTTGACTTTTCCAACCATAATTATAACATCTCCCTCCGTTTTCTTTCCTCTTACAATATAATTGTAACCCCTAAGCAACATAAATATCAAGAAAAACAATTCGCCAAATTTCGACAATAACAATTATATTCATCAAAATTATTCTAAAATCTTTTTCAAAACAAACACATCGTTAACGGCTACTCTTACATGATACACCAAAAACACATATTATTTTTTTATTTTGTTCGAAAAGTTAATTAATATAGTTATTTAATTATTTTTTATTACAAATTTTTCTAAAAAGTTCTTTATAAGCTAAAAAACGAACATTTTAGGTAATAATTTAAATTTTTTCTCTTTTTAATTTAAAATATTATTAGGAAGTAGGGATTATATGAAAAGAGCATTTGTTAATGGAGGTTATAATTACATTTTAAGTTGCTATCCAGATTGTGATCAATTAACCAAAGATAAAATAAGATATGGGCTAGAATCTATATATTTATTAATAACAAAATTAGTTTTTATCTTTGCTTTAGCATTTATTTTAAAAATTCAATTAGAAGTATTAATCTTTCTAGCACTATATAATGTTATAAGAATGCCATCATTTGGATTACATGCGACTAAAAGTTGGATGTGTTTAGTATCTTCATCATTAATATTTATTTTAGTCCCTATATTATGTATGAAAGTTGTAATACCAATAAATATTAAAATAATATTAGGATTAATTGGTTTAGCATTAATGATTAAAAATGCCCCAGCTGATACATATAAACGACCTATTATTAATAAAAAAAGAAGGTTAACTTATAAAACTATTTCTTCAATAGTTGCAATAATATTAACTAGTGCCTCTATCATAATAAACAATAATTTTTGGGCAAATGGTTGTATTATGGCGTTAGTTGTTCAATGTTTTATGATTTCACCTTTAATATATAGAATATTTAAATTACCATATAATAATTATTTAAAATATCAAAAGGATATTTAAACTTCGGTTTAAATATAAAGAGTAAAAGGAGGGGAAGTATGAAAAATTTATTTGCATCAATTCTTTCATTATTTAGCGTTGGTATGGCTGATATGGGAACTAGTGCTTGCGTATTAATAATGATTGATGAACCAGAAATGCCAGAAAGCTTAATTAAATAATCAACAAAAACTATAAGAATTTATTTTCTTATAGTTTTTATATTTCTAAACTAATTATTTTAGTTATAGAATTGCCTGTAATTTGAGTTGAAACAGATATTTTATTATTATTTTTTAAAATTTCTTTTGCCAATGAAAGTCCATAACCATGACCACTACCGTTAGTTGTATATCCCATAGTACCTACTTTATCTAATTCTAAAACTCCACCTAAATTATTAGAAATTAAAATGTTGAAATAAACACCATCAGAATATATTTCTATATTAATATTTTTGTCTTTTAAATTTTTTACTGCTGAAATAGAATTATCTAAATATATTCCTAATAATTTACCAACTTGTCTTACATTATGTTTATTAGTATCTTCTAACATTTTTGAATTAATACAATGGCCAATTCTTAAATTATAATTTATATTTTGTTCTTCCATTAATTTCAGCTTAGTACTTAATAAACCTCTTAATCCACCTGAAGGAACTTTTAAAGTTTTATAATAATATTTATCCGATCCGTCCAATACTTTTTCTACCTTACCATATTCTTTTATCATAAAATCCAATTGGTTTAATGCTTCAGATTTTGATTTTTCTATTAAAACATGTAAAACACTAAAATCATTTTTTAACTCATGTAAATCTCTTTTATTTTCGTCAAGAACCTGTTCATACTCAACCGATTTATCCATTAATTGATCATATTCAATCCTTATATTAGCAATATTTTCTTGTTGAGTAATACTTTGTAAAGTTATATATGTATAAATTAATAATAATATACTAATTATTAAAACAATTGCTAAATAATTAATCTCGTAATAAAGTATTCCCAATAATAAATTTATGCTAAATAGAAAAGCAATTAATAAAATAATAATTTGTTGTTTCTTCACATGCTCTAATAATTCTATTATCATTTTAAACCAACTTTTTATTTTAAAGAAATTTATTATAGCTAATGACAAAATTCCAATTCCTAAATTACTATATATTTTAGAAAAATAAACTTGTTTAATTTTATCTATATCATGTGGATAAAAAGGAAATACTAATAAAGCAAATAACATGTCACTAACTAAAAAAATAATTTGACTAAATACAGCTGTACACAAACATTTTATATATGGTTTGTTATACATTATTTTTATAATAAATGAGCAAAAAAAAGTTATGCATGTTATTTTTAAAAATGCATTATTAAATAGATAATTAATTGCTATTACTATTGAAGATAAAAAAATTAATAGTAAATTTTTAAAACAAAATATTTTTATTTTTTCTTTTAATAATTTATTCCAAATATAAACATCCACAAAAGCTAAAATTAATGAAGAACATAACACCTCTAAAAATTCACTCATTACATTACCTCATTCACATGTTTTTTAGAAACCATATCTAGTGTCTCACCATTATCAAAAGTAATTGTCTTAGTACGTTTATCAAAAACATTAATTCTCGTAGAATTTACAATACATGAACGATGTGTAACAATAAAACAACCACTTAAAAGTTCTAACATTTCTGCCAAAGATTTAGATAATCTAAATTCAGTTGAATCAGTTTTTATAATAACTTTTCTTTCAACATTATCGCGAGTAATATATAAAATATCTTTTTCAGGAATATTAAACACTGAACCATGATATTCAAAATGTAAAATGTTTGTCTCACCCATAATTCTAATACCTTTTTTTATAGCTGATTCTAATCTCTTTTTATAATTATCAAATTTATTTATAAAAGTTAAAAACATAATTTCTTCTTTTATAAGAACTGAACCTAATTCATCATGAGATGTTAAAAATATAATAATACTATTAATATCTTTTTGCCTAATCTTTCTTGCAACATCAATTCCAGAAGCCATTTTTGTTTCAATATCTAAAATATATATCTTATTAGTTAATTTTTCATTCATTTTATTAATAAAGCCTGCATCGTATTCAACAAAAGAATGAATTTGATAAGACTGTTTATTTTTCATCATCATTTTACTAATTACTTCTTTTACACTATTTAAGATGCTTACATTGTCATCACAAACAATAAAGTTTATCATATTATACCACCCTCAATTATAATAATATCATAGTGGTTTGCAAAATGCAATGATTATTGCCAATATTTTCCAAAAATTTAACATATAGCACATAAAAACATGTAGCATTTTTTACTACACTACATGTTTTATTAATTGGTATTGTCATTATACCATTTTTTGATCTTTTCTTTTGTTTTATTATATCCTTCTGTTAATTTATCTTTTATCTCAGAAATTTTATCTTTTGTATTATTTTTTATTTCATTATATCTCTCTACACCAATTTGTTCACCAATTGATTTTTCAATAGTTTCCTTAAACTCACTTAATTCCTCTTTAGTTTTATTAAAAGTTTTTGCAACTCTATCTTTATAATCTGGACATAAACTTATCAGTTTTTCATCTATGTAAGAGAATGTACCAATAACAACACCTTTTGCTGTACCTGTAAGATCTTTAAAATAAATATTACCTATAGGCTCTTTATTTGTAATAAAATTTACTGTACTTTCTAATTTATCAAATGCCCAATTTTTTACATCTTCACTATCAAAGTTATTAATTTGTTCAAATTCATTTTGCATATTATTAAAGTAATCAATTACTTCACTTTCATTTTTCTGAGTATCCTCATTTTGTGATGTTGGTTCATTTATTTCTTCAGTATTTGATGAATTATTATTTTGTTCACTTGTTTTTTTCTCTTCCACTTGTACTTGTTCGATTTCATTTTGTGGTGTATCGTCAGGTGTTTGTTTTGTCTGACAACCTGTCATTGTTGTTACTAAAAAGATTGGTAATAATAATTTAGCTAACTTATTTATTTTTTCTTTATTAATTTTTAAATTATTGATTTTTTTCATACCATCACTTCCAATTTAATTGTAAAACAAGTTATTCATTTTGTCAAATTATACCCCGCCAATCTCTCCTTTACAACGAAGTATAATTTTTCTAAACCAATCAACTGGTACAACTGAAAATGCTATTAACAACATAATAATAAATTCGCTTAATGTTAAACCAGCAGTTCTAAATAAATCTCCTCCATAATATATTAAGATTATTTGAACAAATGTAATAAATAAAATAATTAAAATAAATACAATATTTTTTCGCAAATGAGCAAAAAGATTTAAGCGATGTGTACGTGCATTAAAACAATTAAAAATTCCCATAAAAATAAATAATGCAAAGAAAGCTGTCATTAAATATTTATAATTATTATCATATCTAAATAAATTTTTTATAAATGGTACTTTTAAAAATAATACACATAATAACGATGAATAAATACCTGTAAAAAATATTTCGCCCTTCATATAATTATTAATTATTTGTTCATCTTTTTTCTTTGGTTTTTCTTTCATATATTCCGGTAAAGGTGGTTCAAATGAAAATGCTAGACCAGCAAATGTATCCATAACCATATTAATCCATAACATTTGAATAACTGTAACAGGTGTATCTACACCAATAAAAGGTCCTATAATTGATAAAGATACAGCACATACATTAACAGTTAACTGAAAAATAATAAACTTACGAATACTTTTAAAAATTGTTCTACCAAATAAAATTGATTTAGCAATAGAATTAAAATTATCATCTAATATTATAATATCACTTGCCTCTTTTGATACTTCAGTTCCACTTCCCATAGCAAAACCAACATCAGCTTTTTTTAAGGCTGGTGCATCATTTACACCATCCCCAGTCATTCCTACAACCAAGCCCATTTCTTGACTTATTCGGACTAAACGACTTTTATCTTGTGGGAGTGATCTAGCAACAACTTTTAAACGTGGTAATATCTTTTTTATTTCTTGATCTGTTTTTTGTTTTAATTCATCACTAGTTAAAACCATATCATTATCACTTGTTACTAAATTTATTTCTTTGGCAATGGCTAATGCTGTTTCCTTATTATCGCCAGTTATCATTACCGTTTGAATATGTGCATCACTTACTTTTTTTATTCCTTCTATTGCTTCTTCTCTTGTTTCATCTTTTATAAATAATAAGCCAATAAAAGTTAAACGATTAGTAAAGTTTTCATATTCTGAAGTTGCTAATAAAATAACTCGCATTCCTTGTTTTGTTGACATATCTAATATATCTTTTATTTTATTTTTTGTGCTAAAAGTTCTTTTTTTACCTCGATTATCATACATATATAAACAATCTTTTAATAAAATTTCAGGTGCTCCCTTTACTAAATATATTTTTTTTGTATCATTTATTAATGTCATTGAATATTTTTTTGTACTATTAAATGGATATTTTTTTATTTTATTTATATCATATTTGTAATCTTTTACAAATTTTAATAATGAACGATCCGTTAAATTTCCACCAACTATATTTCCTTTTTCATCTATTAAACTATCGTTATTACCTAATATTGATGTAATAAATATCTTTTTTAAAACCGGTGAAGTTAACTCCTCAATCTTTTTATAACTATTTAATTCTGAGGTTATGAAACCTACTACATCTAATTTTCCTTTTGTTAAAGTACCTGTTTTATCAGTAAACAAAATATTTAAACTTCCTGCAGTTTCTATACCTACAAGTTTTCTTACTAAAACATTATTTTTTAACATTCTTTTCATATTTGATGATAAAACTAAAGTTATCATCATTGGTAATCCTTCAGGTACACTTACAACAATAATTGTTACTGCAAGTGTTAAAGCGTATAGAATGTGACCACTTATTAATGGAAAATTTTGTACTGTAGTAATAATTTTATCTAAATTAAAGTTATTAGCCATTACAATAGTAGAAAATAAATATGAAAATACAACCAATATAGCTCCTCCATAACCAAAATAACTTATTGTCTTAGCTAAATTTCTTAATCTTATTTTTAATGGACTATCTGGTTGCTTTTCTTGTAGTTCTAAAGCTAATTTACCATAAAATGTATTATTACCTACTTTTTTTACTTGCATAACAGCTAAACCTGAATAAACTGTCGTTCCACGATAAACTAAATTTTCTGATTTTTCTTTTTGATTTACCACTAATGCTTTCTTATGAATTTCCTTAGATTCACCGTTTAATGATGATTCATCAACGTTTAATTCTCCTTTTATAATAACACCATCAGCAGGTATTTTATCACCAGTTTCTAATAATACAATATCATTGTATACAACTTCATCAATTAAAATTTCTTCAACTTTACCATTTCTCTTTACTTTGCATTTTGTTTTTGCTGATTCCTCTTGTAATTTAGCAAAAGCTTTTTCACTACCATATTCTGATAAAGTAGAAATAAAAGAGGCTAAAAATATAGCTATTACAATCCCTACTGTTTCAAACCAATCAAAATTTTTCATTAAAAAAACTAATTTTATTCCTAAAGCTATCAAAAGAATTCGAATAATTGGATCACCAAAAGATTCAATTAAGAGTTTTAAGAAACCATCTTTCTTTTCTTTATTAATTTCATTAGTACCATATTTACTACGATTTTTTTCTACTGTTTTATTATCTAAACCATTTATTGTATTCATAATAACCTCCCTAGTTTAAATTATTAACTAAAGATTAAAGTTATTAATAAAAAAATAATATTTTTTTAGACAAAAAAAGCACTATTGTGCTTGATACATAATTGATTCTAAAATATACATAGCTTGTTCTTCATTATATGTTGTTTCAAATATTGTTTCATCATCTTCTTCTTTAAAAGATCCTATTTTTATATTACTTGAATTTGCTTTTTCCATTAATAAAACATAAATATTTTTAGCAACATTTATCTTATAAACTATTATATATTCTTTACCATCTTCTAAAGAAATAATATCTCCTTGCTCATATTTCATTACATTTCACCCAATTCACTAATATTTAAATCTTCTTTCATTTTTTTAACAAATTTATTAAAAATATAAGTTAAAGTTTCAGGATCTTCAACAAATTCCAAATTATCATTTTTTATAACTGCTATTTTAATTTGAATAGGTTTTGTTGTTGAACATAAATAATAATAATTTATATAATCAACTGTTAATTGAGAAACAATTAAATAAGATTTGTTATTATCTAATGTTATAATTGAATTTTCTTTCATTATTTCACCTTTTCATTCTCTTCTTCATTTTTATAAATTTCCTCTATAGAATCATAATTGTATGGCTGGAAATCAAAAGTATTATTATTTGAAGAAACAGCAAAAGCCAATTTTGCCTCACTTAAATTATTTTGTTTCATAATATTTTTTATAGAAGAATTTTTTGATGTTACAATTAAATCATTAACTTTTAATGCTAAAATAGGCAATACCTCATCTTTAATTTTAACAAAGTCGCCAACTGCTAAATTTAAATCTTTATTATTATTAAATAAGAAATTTTTAATTTTATCTCTTAAATTCATTTGAGCTTTGATTGTTACTTTTTTTATTTTGTTTATAGTTGTAGAATTTTTTGATGGCTTTTCATTAACAATTTTATAACTTTTAGCAGATACAACATTTTCATTAACACCTTGTTTTACCATGTGATTTAAATTATACATATTTTCAAAAATTTGTTGACTTCTTCTTATTAAATCTCTATAGTCTTCTTTAATTACTTCTTTACTTTCAGAAGATAAATGTTTTACCATTTTTATTTTTTTACGTTTTTTTACTCCAACCATTTCAGTTAATGATTCTATCTTTTTATACATTTCAGTTTGTTCTTCATTTAATTTATCAATTGCTTTTTTGTAAAAATCTTTACCTGGTGTTCCTTTTTGCTTTGCATTACTAAGAAAAGATTCTTTTTCTTCATCACTAAATCCTAATTCTGAATAAATCATATCTAAAGCTTCTATGGGATTAATTACTCTATTATCATTTATTTGATTAATTTTTTCTTTCATTTCTTCAATAAAAAACCGTCTTATTATCTTATTTTCCTCATCAGTTCCTAAGAACATATGGTTATTTTCTAATTCATCAGCAACTTTATTTAAAATTTCATTTTTATTAGAATTATTAAGTAAATCATTAAGTAATTCTTCTTTTATACCATAGTCATTACCAAACTTTTTTAAACCTTCAACTGTTGCTGGATAATTTTGAACTTGTATTATTGGAAGTGATGCTAACTTTTTATGTTGTGTTCTTTTTGGTGGATAATAATTATCAATAAAGTCGTCAAAATTAATATTAAACTCATTTTCTTTCATCTTTTGAATTTCTTCTTCAACAACATTTTTTGACATTTCAATTGTTTGACTATCATAATTATTCTTTTGTAAATATTCAACTATGCCAGATATAATTTCATCTTTCAATTCATTCGTTATACCATAATTTAAATATTCTTTTTTTAATTTTTCCTTATCTTCCTTAGAAAAGTTTCGTTTAGTCAAATATTCATCAAATTTTTTTAAAGATTCCATCTTAATAATGTTACTTTCGATTTCTAAAAGTTCTCCTTCTTTTAAAAGCCGATTTACACCTTCCTCAAGTTGGTATTCATCAACATATTCCCAATCTAACATTATATCACTAATACTAATTTTATTTTTTTGACTCTTTATTGCATCTTTTATACTTTTTCTCAATACTTCTTTTAATTCATTTAATTCTAGAGTAGGTATTTTTTTATCAGTAGAATAAACTGCACTTCTTTTTCTTTCTAAATTACCAATAACATCATTTATAATTCTTTCTGTATTCATAAGTTCCTCCTACTTTAATCCATTTTTTTTTAGTAAATTGTATAAACAAGAATAACTACGGCGATTATAAAATTTACAAAACTTTCTTAAACTAACATGAGAATTTTTATATAATTTAATAATTTTTTGAGATTCTTCTCTGCTCAAAGCATTTTTAGGTCGTCTATTTTTATTTCCGTGTTCTAAACTAATAGTACCATTCAAAATTTGTTTTTTTAATTTAGAAATATATTTTTCATGATATCCTGTAATTTCAGCAATCTCTTTATAACTTAAAAAGGTTTCTTTATTAATCTTTTTTTTTATTAACTCTACCGCATAATTCTTGTTATGTTTCATTTTATCACCTTTATTCATAATCATTATATTACATAAGTATTATTTTTGCAAGATAATCACAATTTTATATAGAAAAAAAGAGCTAAGCAGCTCTTAATTCTTCCATATATGCTCTTACTTGAGTAGCCCATGTAGTACTTTCAGCATATTTTGTATTAATTAACTCTGGAGTGTTTAATCCAACTGCATAATAGTTGTTATATAAATTATTCATAAAACTATTAATACCGTCTTCAAGTGTAGGGAATGCACCATATGCACTATTTCCACACTTATTAGCAGTTTTCATACCACCAACGTTATTACATTGTGTAACTAATGTACTACATTGCCAATTACATCCTGTTTCGTGAAGAACAATAGATACCGCTAAATATGGATCTATTCCAAGTTCAATTGAACGAGATGCAAATATATAACCAGTTCCCGATAATGTTGATGTTAAAGAATGATCTAATTTTGCCGCTAATTCATTTAACGTCATTCCTTCAAAAACAATCGGTTCAACAGGTGCCACTTCTTCAACAACAGGCTCCTCTTCAACTGGTTCTGTTGGTGCTACCTCTTCTCCCTCTATTTTCTCTATTTCTTCTATCTCTTCTTTTTTTTCTTCATCTAATTCTTTCGCAACTTCACGAATTTCTAAACCAGATGATTTATTTGTGTCGTTATACACAACTAATGTTTTAGTAATTGCGTCTTTTTCTTTATAAGCTTGTTCTTTCTTTACAAAATTATAACCCATAAAAGCAATTACAAACGTACACGCTAAGTAAAATGCCATTGCAAATACTTGCTTTTTTGTTTTCACTTAAATTCACCTCAACATCGTTTTTTCAATAGCGACGTAGACTATTCTAGCATAGATGACACTTTTCGTCAAATTGAGACAAATTGCTTATTTTTTTGGTATTTGAAGAACCTGACCAATAATTAAACTATTAGTAGTTAAATTATTTAATTTCTTTATTTCATCTACCGTCGTATTATAATATTGTGCAATTTTGTATAAAGTATCACCACTTTTTACTATATATTCAAAAGTTGTAGATGAATTGTTTGGTACACGAAGTACTTGCCCAACACTTAATAAATCAGAAGATAAACCATTTAATCGTTTTAATTCAGCCACTGTTGTATTATATTGATTTGCTATTTTATATAAATTATCTCCGCTTTTTACGACATAAACAGTTAAATTTTCACTATTTTCTGGTGGTAATTCATTTTGTACTGGAATTTTTAATACTTGGCCAATACTTAATAAATCAGATGTTAAATTGTTTGCTTTTTTTAGTTCATCAACTGTTATATTATATTTACGAGCTATACTCCATAAGCTGTCTCCTTTTGCCACTGTATAATTAACTGTACTTGGCATATTTTCACTTGTTTTACCAGATATGGTAAGTATCTGACCAACAGATAATGTGTCACTTTGCAACTTATTGAGTTTCTTTAAGTTATCAACTGTCGTATTAAATTTTCTAGCAATAGAATATAATGTATCACCACTTTTTACAACATAAGTTTGATTATCACTATCACTTGTACTATCTGAAGGAATTAAAAGTATTTGACCAATAGTTAGTAAATCACTGGTTAGATTATTTATTCTTTTTAATTCAGCAACTGTTGTATTATATTCATTAGCTATTTTATATAAACTATCCCCTTTCTTTACTACATATGTTGTTGTTCCTTGTGGTGGAATTGAGCCACCCATTTTAGTGGCAATAACAGCATCTACAATAGCATCAACGTATTTTTTATAATTAGTTTTTATTCTATTTAAATCGTCTTTATTATTAATAAATCCATATTCAATTAACACTGGTTCAGTTTTACCAGTATTTCGGTGTATAAAATAATAATCTTTAGAAGTATCACTTGGTAAACGTCTTTGATAAAAAGTTCTTGTAACTTGACCAGCCGTTTCTAAAGCATTAAGAATATTTTCAGCTAAAGTATCTTCGTTTCGTAAAGCATATATTACTTCAGCACCTTGAGCACTAGTACTACTAGATGAATTTATATGATTTGATATTACTATTACATCTTCACTATCACCAAAAGCATTTAAAATTCGATTTACTCTTTCAGTAGGATTTACAGTTTCATCAGTTGTTCTTGTGATAGCAACTGGAACCCCCATTTCTTTAAAGCGTTCATACATATAATCAGATATTAATTTTGTTAAATCTTTTTCATTAGTATTATTGGCTACTGCCCCGGGATCATCACCACCATGACCTGGATCTATAACAACTTTAAAGTCATACATATATATTCCCCCTCTAAATTAATATATGTAATTAAATTAAAATTGTTATAATTAAAGACTAATATAATTAAACTTTAAAAATTTAATTAAATATAAATTGTTTATTTTTAAATAATTTTAAGAACAAAAGTCAAATAAATTTGACTGCATCTAATCTCACGATTAGATATTTCTCCTTCATCGGTGGCTTACGCTTTTTCCTCCAGAGACTAATTTCCGATAGTCGCTACCGTACTTGCACTTTGCAGTGAAATTTTTTGATGTTTGTTCATCCGATTAACTTTAAATTATTTATTAAACCTTCCCACATTATATTTATGGCTGCGTTTATATCGCGGTCATTTTCATTATTGCATTTTTTACATGTCCAA
>CALVZI010000038.1 GCA_944372485.1 uncultured Bacilli bacterium | reverse complement strand
GCCAGTTGCTAGTTTCTTGCAGGGATGGAATCACGCAGGGAAGCAACTAAAAGGTAAAGTTTCACTAATGGGAAATAAGGCAAATCAAGCACCAGTTCGAGCTAGGCAAATTGGGCGAGACGCGGGCTATGAATTAGTTGGTGGTGATAAGGATAAAGTCCACAATCCAGTAGCAGAATTAAATAGAAAAAAAGCAAATCAACAAATAAATGATTTAAAAAAATATTATAGAAATCCACTTCAAGAAAAAATTAATTCACTTGATATGCAAATGAGTTCATATCAAAAACAATATAGTGATGCAATGAATAGCGGAGATAAAGCAAAAGCTGCTGCAGTATACAAAAAATGGCAAGCATTAAATAAAGATAAAGTGGACTCACAAAAACATTTAGACACTGTTAATGATCAAATTAAGGACCTTAAAAAACGTTATCATATTGATGAATCAACTAAAAAAACACTTCAAGAAGCAAAAGATTATGTAAATAAATTAAATAACAATAATAACAATAATATTAATAATAACAATAATATTAATAATAATAATAATAACAATAATAATAACAATAATAATAATAATAATAACCATAATATTAATAATATCAGTGAAGATGATTTTTGGGGAATACAATAAAATGGGGTGATGAATAATGAATGGAATGTATTTAATACCAGCAAATTCAAAAAAATCTATGTTGATTTTTGGCTTGTTTAATATGTTTGATTTGATTTTATTTTGTACTGGGCTAGGTTTATCACTTATTTTCGTGATGTTTGTGCCATTAAATGAAACATGGATTGCAGTTGCTGCTATATTACCAGGATTAATTTCTGGATTACTAGTTATGCCTATACCATATCATCATAATATATTAACAGTAATTATATCCATATATGAATTTTATACAAATCGACAAAAATTTATTTGGAGAGGATGGTGTTTGACTCATGAGCAAAATAGCACGAAGTAAGTATACTGATGAAAATTTTGTTCCTATAAAAAATATAAACAATGGTGTTATAATTTTGGATAATAATGAAATGGTTTCAGGAGTAAAAATTATGCCAAAAAATATTTTTATTCTTGATAGATTATCTATGGAAAACACTTTGATTGGGATTAAAGATTTATATAATATTATAGATTATGAATTCTGGATTATTGCAGCTGATAGACCTGTTGATATTCATGTTTATTTATCACAGCTTGAATTATTATATAATAATACGCAATCGGCAGTTAAGAGAAAATTAATAATGGAAGATATTAATAAGGCAAATATGTTTATGAATAATAATATTGTTGATACAGAATATTTCCTTCTATTTAAGCATCGTGATACCGATACGATTCAAAAACGTATTAGAACTATTATTAATCAATTTTCTAATGCAGGTATGACAGCACACCAAGTAACTAATGAAGATTTAAGAATTATTTTAGATAATTTCTTAAATGGTGGACAAACAACTACATTTGGGACGGTGATAGGATAATGAATATAAAGAATCAGATTGCTCCAAAAGGATTGGAATTTAAAGCAAATGAATTTGTAATAAGTGATAAATATGCAACAATTTTAACTGTTGTTTCTTATCCCAAATATATTAGTCCAGGTTTTTTAGCTAATCTAACAAGTATGTCAGGAATAAAAATTGTTATTAAACATATTCCATTACCATTCAGTACTATTCAAAAAATGATGAATAAAGAAATTGCCGATTTGAGACAAAGATATCAAGATGAAAAGGATTTAACTTATCAAGAAAGAATTAGACAAGATTATGAATCATTGGAAAGTTTTATTTCTATGTTAGCAGCTAGTCAATCACATATTTATGATTTTCAAATGCATATTATGATTACTGCTGATAGTCAAGAGCAACTTACAAGCAAAAAAATTCAAATTAAAAGTTATATAGAATCTATGGAAATGCGTGCTGTTCCATTGACTTTTGAAATGGAGAAAGTGTTAAAATCAATTATACCAATATTTCCAAAACAAGGAATAGAGGATCGCATCGGAACTCCGATTCCATCGAATACAATTGCAGCTATGTATCCTTTCATATTTGATAGTATAAAAGACCCTGGTTTATCAACTTTATTAGGTGTTGACTTTTCTGGTGGAGTTATTTTGTTTAATCAATTTTTATATCAAATAAAAAAAGAAAATAATAGAATAAATGCAAATATGATTATTTTGGGTACTTCAGGTAGTGGTAAATCGACAGCAGCTAAATTGTTGTTGCGTAGTCACTTTAGAAATAATAGTCAAGTTATTATGATAGATCCTGAGGGAGAACTAGAAGACATGGCACATCAGTATCAAGGTGATTTTATTGACTTAGGTAAAGGTGGAGAATTTGGTATGATTAATCCACTTGAAGTTATTATAGATGCGGATGATGATGAAATAAAAAATGGCTTAGGGTATACTGTTTTGACAAGAACATTGCAAACTATAAAAGCATTTTTAAAATATTATTCACCAGATGTAACAGAAGATGTAGTTAACATGTTTAGTGAAATTGTTCAAGAAACTTATCAACGTTTTGGAATTAATTTTAATACTGATTTTTCAAGATTTACTTCAAGAGATTACCCAACCTTTAGTGATGTCTATGAAACAATACGAGGAAGATTACAATCAATGGTTGAAAAGACACATGAAAGAGATATTATGGAACGTCTTGAACTTAAAATAAGACCTATTGTTAAAGAATTGAAATATTATTTTAATGGTCACACAACGATCCAACCCCAAAGTGAATTTGTAGTATTTAATATTCGTGAAATTATGAATGCTGATACTAATATTAGAAATGCTTTATTCTTTAATATTTTAAAATATGCATGGGGAATGACGTTAAACAAAAATGTTAACACAATTTTATGTGTAGATGAAGCTCACGTTCTTGTAAATGGAAATAATACTTTAGGTGCGGAATTTTTAGCTCAAATTCAAAGACGCGCAAGAAAGTATAATACAGGGACAATCATTATTACACAGCAACCATCTGACTTTAACGATCCTGGAATAGTTACACAAGGGAAGGCTATATTTGATAATGCTTCATATTATTTGGTTATGGGATTAAAAAAACAGGCGGCTGAAGATTTAGCTAATTTAATTGATTTAAATGATAACGAAATTGAAAGTATTAAAAGATATTCACAAGGAGAAGCGCTATTTGTGTGTGGAAGTCGACGAATGAGAATTAATATTATTCCTAGTGAACAAGAATTAGAATCATTTGGTTCTGGTGGTGGTTTATAGTAAAGTAGTATGGTGGTGAAATAATGGACAATAAAAAAAATACGAATAACAATGATAATGTTCAAAAAGCAGTTCATAATGCTGGTAAAATAGCTTCTAATATAGTTGCCCCAAAAGTAGGAGGAAAAGTATATGATGCTCTTAGTAAAACTAAATTAGGAAACAAAATTGAAAAGCAAGCTGCTCGAACTTCACCACTTAATACTTTAAATAAGTTGAAGGCTTCACCATTTAATAATATTTCAAAAAATAATCAAGTACTATTTAATAAACAAAATCAAATTAATAATAGTAATAATAATAATAGAAATAATTTAGATAAGGAAAAAAAAAAAAAAAAAGAGAGAGAAGAGGATAAAAATAATCACCCACTTTCAAATATGAATTCGGCTAGTGGACCTAAACCAAATAAAGAAGAAAGAAAAAAAGAAGAGAAGAAGCACAATGGGTTACCCTCAATCCCAAATTTAGCTGCCAAAGGTATAAATGGTGTCTTAAGAAGTTTTGGAATAAATGCCAATATTAAGGGATGGCAGCTTTCAATTGTTGGGATAATTTTTATCGTTTTATTATTTATATTAATAATAATGATTATTGTTTCTGCTTTTTTGAGACCAATTATTGTTGTTGCCGATATTCTAGGAATTGATAATGTTGGCACTTCTTCGAGTGATTCAAAAAGGTCGAAAGAAGAAGAAAAATTTTATGAAGAAGTTGAAGATATAGAAGAAGAATATTCTGAAAAAAACTTAGATTTGGATATTCCATTAATTGTTTCAATTACTTTATATGCTAAACCAGATGTTGATGTTTCAGAATGTGATCCATCAGATGAAGAGTGTATTTCAGAAAGTGATACTGACGATCTATATTCATCAGCTCGTGATGATATTGACGAAATTGTAAAAAATATGATTTCTAAAGAAGATGGTGAAGAGAGAGTAAAATCAGATGATGAAATAAAAGAGTGGTTGAGAGAAAGTGATTTTATTGAAGAAAAATTAAAGTCATTAGATTATAAAATTCCTTCAAATAGTGATAAATTAAGTGAATTAAAAGAGGAATTTATTTCTGAATGTTTTAGTAGAAGAAAATTTTATGAAACATTATTTGGCTTAAATAATTCTAATTATTCATGTGAAATAGGTGAATATGGTGATATAGTCACTGCTGATCAATTAAAATCATTAAGTAGGGAGCAATGTATTAATCTTTTGGGACCTTTAGCAAGTGCTAGTTATTCTTCAACAAATGTTTTTGCTTCGGTAACGTTAGCTCAAGCTATTCAAGAAGCAAACTGTGGAAAAAACACTCCTCCCAATAGTAATAATTTATTTGGAATAAAATGTAGTAAAACAAAATTTAGTTTATCTACTTGGGATGGTAGTTGTACACAGAAAGTAAATACAAATGAGGAATCAACGAGTGGATCAACTACAACTATTAAATCATCTTTTAGAAAATATAAAAGTGTTAATGAAGCAATCTTAGATCACTCAGCTTTACTTGCACAAGGCTCAACTTATGTTAAACATAAAGTTGTACAAGCAAGTACTCCATATGAACAAATTAAACGAATTAAAGCTGCTGGTTATGCAACTGATGTTGATTATGCGGAAACTATTTCAAATGTAATAAAAAAATATAATTTGGAAAAATGGGATATAGTAACTGGTGAAAATGATTGTATTGCTGATTCAGCAACGTTAGTTCCTGGTAGCTATCATAAAAAAATTGTATATTTTAATCAAGGAGATTATCCTAATAACAAATATGGATCATATGGAACAATTAAGTCTCATGGTTGTGGTCCAACTTCTATGGCAATTATAGTATCTAGTATGACCGGACAAATGCATGACCCTATTGAGATGACAAATTTTGCTTGCAATAATGGACTTTGTACATCAAATGGAAGTAGTCATGCAATAGCAAAAGTAATTGGTGAAAAATATGGGTTAAAAGTTAGTGGAGAAATACCACAGGATGCAAGTGGACAGCAACAGGTTGTAGATGCTCTTTCTTCAGGAAAATCATTAGTTTTAACTTTGCAAGGACCAGGGTTATTTACTCGTGGTGGGCATTTCTTGGTTTTAACTGGAGTAACAGAAGATAAAAAAATTCAAGTTGCAGATCCAGGAAGTAGAGAAAGAACAAAACAAACTTATACAATGGCTGAAATAACTCGTTCGCAAAAGAAATGGTGGATAATTACTGAACCTTAGGAGGTTATTATATGAGAAAAATAAAAATTTGTATTTTTATATTTGTAATTTTTATGGTTTCTGGATGTTCTGCTGATTATAATATTAAAATTAATGATGACTTATCAATTAATGATAGTGGCTATGGTAATCCCACTGAGTATATATATGAAGATGCATCGATTAGTTTGGAAGATAGAGTTCGAAATGTTGTAAGAAGTAACATCGATACATTAAATGAATTAAATTATAAGTATTCTGTACTCGATGATGGTGAGTTATTAAAGTTTTATAATGAGTTTAAAAGTTTGGAAGATTATAAAAAAAATAACAAATATGTATATCAACAATGGTTTAAAAATTTTGATATTGAGAAAAATAATGGCATTTTTACAGTTTTAGCTAATGATTTTTATCCATATAATACGCAAGATTTAGATAAACTTGTTATAGAAAATCTAAATATAAATATTACTTTACCTTTTGAAGTACTAGAAACAAATGCAGATATTATAGATGATAAAAATTATACATATACCTGGCAAATAGATGAAGAAACAAAAGATAAAACAATTTATTTGAAATTTGATTCTAATAATAATTTAAAAAAAGAAAAAAATAATTTATATTTGGTTGTTTTTATAACAATTTTAGGATTAATAATGTTATATATAGTTTACTCATTCTATAGAGTAAAAAAAATAAATAAAATCTAAAGGAAGTGATACAATGAAATTAAAGTTTAGAGCTGAAAAAAAAGATTTTATAATCTTTGGTATATTTTGCTTAGTTTTATTATATTTAGTTGCTATTGCACTATTAAATGTTGTATCATTTCTTAGTGATTATACATTTTGGGGATTAAATCCTTTACCAGCATTTGGGCCAGATTATATAGCTGCAACACTTATTTTCTTTTTCTTTGCACTTGCTGGAATATTCTTTAGTGTTCAATCTTATTTTTTTGAACGTGATAAAGGTATTGGAATAACTACCCAAAAAAAGGATAAAGGTGGGTATTCTAGATGGCTTTCTGAAAAAGAAATGAAAAAAGTTCTTACAAAAATTGATCCAAGACAAGAACATTTGCCTGTAGGGGGTATACCACTTTATAATAATGGTAAGTTTTTATGGATTGATAGTGGAGAATATCACAACTTAGTTATTGGGTCTACTGGTAGTGGTAAAACACAAATGGTTGTTCAACCAACAGTTAGCGTTCTTGCTAAAGCTGGGGAATCAATGATTATAACTGACCCTAAAGGTGAAATTTTTGAAGCTAATGGGGAAATGCTAAAAGAAAATGGATATAAAATAGTTGTACTTAATTTCCGTAATCCATTAAATGGTAATTCATGGAATCCATTTGCACTCCCTTACCAATTATATAAATCAGGAAACATTGATAAATCAGTCGAATTACTTGAAGACTTAGGTTTAAATATTATTCGTGATCCTAGTAATAAAAGTGGTGATCCTTTCTGGGAAAATACTTCAGCTGATTATTTTACAGGTTTATCAGTCGCGTTATTTGAAGATGCTGACGAGAGTGAAATTAACTTAAATAGTATAAATTTAATGGTCACTGAAGGTGATGATAAATGTGGAATGGGATCGAATTACGCCAAAGAATATTTTAATATGAAAGATAAGACCGGAACTGCATTTATTAAGGCTTCTAGTGCTGTAAATGCACCAAATGAAACACGTGGAGGTATTTTATCAGTATTTAAGCAAAAAGTAAATTTATTTGCTTCACGAGCAAATTTAAGTGAAATGCTTTCACATAGTGATTTTAATATGGAAGATATTGGTAAAGAAAAAACAGCAGTTTTCTTGATTATTCAAGATGAAAAGACAACATATCATCCATTAGTAACAATATTCTTAAAACAATGTTATGAATCATTAATTGATTCAGCACAAAGTTGTCCAGGTGGTAAACTTCCATATAAAACAAACTTTATTTTGGATGAGTTTGCTAATATGCCACCACTTAAAGACGTTACGACAATGGTAACTGCTGCGCGAAGTCGTAATATACGTTTTACATTTATTATTCAAAACTTTGCTCAATTAAATGATGTGTATGGTAAAGAGCAAGCCGAAACAATTAAAGGTAACTGTGGAAATATTATCTATTTAATCAGTAGTGAAATGTCTGCACTAGAAGAAATTAGTAAGATGTGTGGTGAAGTTAAATCTAAAGAAAAAGATAAAACAGCTAGTACACCACTTGCTACAGTTAGTGATTTACAGAGATTACCCGAATGGACTGTTATTGTACTTCGTATTAGAATGATGCCTTTTAAAGCTAAATTAACTCCATATTTTAAAATGGAACAAAATGGTTTATGGGGTAAAAAATATAATAAAGCAACATACCCTGTTAGAGAGGTATATAAATATAATGTATTTGATATTAAAGCATTTGTTGATAAAGAACGTCAAAATAAAATGAATGATATTTTTGGTAGTTCTTCACCGTCAATGAATTCAAATATGCCAAAGCCACCATTCCCATTACCTGGAATGAGTGGACCTGGTGATGCAAACGTTGATGATATATTAAAGAGAATTGATGAACAAATTGCTAAATTAGAAGAAGAAGAAAAAGCTGAAAAAGAAAAATTAGAGAAAGAAAGTAAGGAGTCTGTATCAGAAGAAATTGCTAAGGATAATCTTGATACTAGTGATAAAGAACTTGATAACATCTTTGATAATCTTATTGATAATGAGGGAAAAGATTTATCAACTGAAGATAATATGGAAGTTAAAGAAGCAAAAAATAATGAAGATAATGACAATGCTAAATCCGATGTTGATTTAGAAATGCAAAAGTTAGTTTCTGAAATTGATGATTCTACTAAAGAAGAAATGTTAAAACAAATTGATAAAAAAATTAAACAATTTGAAAAAGAAGAAGAACAAAAAACAATAGATAACGAAAAAAATAAAGTTAAAGAACCAACCAAAGAAACATTAGTAGAGTTAGATGATGACGATATAGTTACAGATGATCAATTTTTTGATGATTTCTTTAATGATGATGATGAATAAGAACTAAAATAGTTCTTTTTTTGTCATTTTTTTTATTAATACATATAATTTAATAGTTGATAATATGAATATTACAATAAAATATTTAAAAAATAATTTATTTAATGGAATTATAATAGATATAAGAAGTATTCAAAAGTATAATAACAATCACTTACCTAATGCAGTCAACATACCATATTCGAAATTAATGTTACAATATAAAGAATTATTAAATAAAGAAAATAAATATTTAATATATTGTGAAAAAGGTATTACAAGTCCTAAACTTGTATCTTATTTAAGAAAACAAGGGTATAATTGTTATAATCTTGTTGGTGGATATGAAGAATGGATATTAAATGAATAAAAAGTTATGAATTGTCATAGCTTTTTTATATATTAGGAAAGTTCTTTACAAAAAGCACCAAGAAGCTATTGACATACATACGTTCGTATGTTAGTATTGATTTATGGTGGTGGTTTTATGAAAATATATAAAGCATATAAATTTAGATTATATCCAAATATAGATCAACAAGAATTAATAAATAAAACTTTAGGGTGTGCTAGATTTG
>CALVZI010000037.1 GCA_944372485.1 uncultured Bacilli bacterium | reverse complement strand
TTTATGTTTTTCTTTTTATATGTTTCACGTGAAACATTGTTCTTTCTTCGTATTTGTTTTACTTTATATTCTTCTTTTTATATGTTTCACGTGAAACATTGTTCTTTCTTCGTATTTGTTTTACTTTATATTCTTCTTTTTATATGTTTCACGTGAAACATTGTTCTTTCTTCGTATTTGTTTTACTTTATGTTTTTCTTTTTATATGTTTCACGTGAAGCATTGTTATTCCTTCGTTTTTGTTTATACTTTATATTCTTCTTTTTATATGTTTCACGTGAAACATTGTTATTCCTTCGAATAATTAATAATAAAAAACGAAGAATTTAATCTTCTTCGTTTTCACTAGAATCTGTATCATTATCTTTTGCTATTACTGTGACAGTACTAACTTTTTGATCATCCTTTAAGTTAATAAGTCTAACACCTTGAGCAACACGTCCCGTTTGTGAAATTTGCTCAATTGGTAATCTAATAATAATTCCATTATTTGTAATAATCATTAAATCTTCATCACCATTTATAGTTTTAAATGCAACTAAATTACCATTTTTTTCTGTAACATTTAGTGCCTTAACACCTTTGCTACCACGATGAGTTTTTCTATATTCATCTAATATTGTCTTTTTACCATAACCATTTTCCGTTACAACTAAAATATTAGAACTTTCATTAGCAACTTCACAGCCAACACAAATTCCATCTTCAATATCAATTCCTTTTACACCAGATGCACTACGTCCCATTATTCTAACTTCAGTTTCATTAAAACGAACCATACGTCCATTTGATGCAGCAATAAGGACTTCATTATTACCATTTGTTTTCTTAACTGAAATTAATTCATCGTTTTCCTTTAAAGTTATTGCTAATTTTCCTGTTTTCCTAATATTATCAAACTCTTTAATATTAGTTCTTTTAATTACTCCGTTTTGTGTACAGAATAACACAAAGTCATTTTCTTCATTATTTGCTACTTTTAGCATAACTTTAACTACTTCATCTTTTTCAATTTGCAATAAGTTAATAATTGGTAATCCTTTAGATTGTCTTCCATATAAAGGAACTTCATAACCTTTAATTCTATAAACTTTTCCCTTATTTGTAAAGAATAATAAATAATCATGTGTAGTCATTGAAATAATATTTTCTACAAAATCTTCTTCATTTGTTGCCATACCTTTAACACCAACTCCACCACGATTTTGTGAACGATATGTTTCAGTAGTTACACGTTTAATATATCCTTTATTTGTTAAAGTGACAACAATATTTTCTACAGGAATTAAAGATTCATCTTCAATATAATCAATAGCAGTCATATCTATTGTTGTTCTTCTTTCGTCTCCATATTTATTTTTAATTTCTGTTAATTCTTCTTTAATAATAGCAAGAACTTTTTCACCATTAGCTAATATAGATTTTAATTCTTCAATTAATTTTTCTAATTCGCTCAATTCAGATTCAATTTTTTCTCTTTCTAAACCAGTTAATCTTCTTAAACGCATTTCTAAGATAGCTTTGGCTTGAATTTCAGTTAAACCAAATCTACTTATTAATTGTTCTGTTGCTTCTTGATCATTTTTAGCTTTTTTAAGTAATTGAACAATTTCATCAATATTATCTAAAGCAATTTTTAAACCTTCTAAAATATGAACTCTAGCCTCAGCTTTATCTAAATCAAACTTTGTTCTTCTTACTATAACTTCGCGTTGATGATTCAAATAAACTTCTAACATTTCTTTTAATGGTAAAATACGAGGAGCACCATCAACTAAAGCGAGAGAATTAATACCATATGATGTTTGTAAATCAGTATGTTTATATAAGTTATTTAAAACAACATTGGCATTTGCATCTCTTCTTAGTTCAATAACAATTCTAATACCTTCACGATTTGATTCATCACGTAAATCTGTTATTCCATCTAAAACTTTATCCTTAACTAAAGTAGCTATTCTTTCAATCATTCTAGCTTTATTAACCATATATGGAATTTCTGTTACAATTATTTGTGACTTACCAGGTTTTACTTCATGAATTTCAGCTCTAGAACGTATTGTTATAATACCTTTTCCTGTTTCATATGCTTTTTTAATTCCACTATTTCCTAATATAATTGCACCTGTAGGAAAATCAGGCCCTTTTATAATTTTCATTAAATCATCAAGTGTAATATCTGGATTATCTATTAAAGCAATTACTCCATCTATTGTTTCTGATAAATTAGGTGGTGGAATATTAGTAGCCATACCAACGGCAATACCAGTTGAACCATTTACTAATAGGTTAGGAAATCTAGAAGGTAATACTTCTGGTTCTTTTTCTTCACCATCATAGTTTGGAATAAAATCAACTGTATTTTTATTTATTTCTCTAACAAGTTCCATACTTATTTTTGACATTCTTGCTTCTGTATAACGTTGAGCTGCTGCACCATCACCATCAATTGAACCAAAGTTTCCGTGTCCATCAACGATCATATAACGATAAGAGAAATCTTGTGCCATACGAACTAGTGCTTCATAGATTGAACTATCTCCATGTGGGTGATATTTACCCATAACTTCACCAGTAATACGGGCACATTTTTTATATGGGGAAGAAGCAGTTGCACCTAAATCATTCATTCCATGAACAATACGTCTTTGAACTGGTTTTAATCCGTCTCTTGCATCTGGTAAAGCACGAGAAACAATTACACTCATGGCATAATCTAAAAATGAATTTTGTATTTCATGTGAAAATTGTAAATCTTTTAATTTATCCATTTTTTACCTCCTAAATATCTAAGTTCTTAACAAACTTAGCGTTCTTTTCAATAAATTCACGTCTTGGCTCAACTTCTTCTCCCATTAAATCAGTTAATACTTGATCAGCAGCCATTGCATCATCTAATGTTATTTTAGATAATAAACGATGTTCTATATCCATCGTTGTTTCCCATAATTGTTCGGCATCCATTTCCCCTAAACCTTTGTAACGTTGAATACCAACTTTAGCATTTTCCGGTAAAGTTGCCATATATGCCTCCTTTTCTTCATCAGAATAAACATACTTATGTTTTTTATTGCATTCTATGCGGTATAGAGGAGGATTTGCAGCATATATATATCCTTGTTCTACTAATGGTCTAAAATAGCGATAAAAGAAAGTTAATAATAAAATTCTAATATGAGCACCATCAACATCGGCATCGGTCATAATTATAATTTTGTGATATCTAAGTTTACTAATATCAAATTCTTCACCAATTCCAGTACCAAAAGCAGTTATCATTGATCTAATTTCAGCATTTCCTAAAATTCTATCAAGTCGAGCTTTTTCAACATTTAAAATTTTACCACGTAATGGAAGAATTGCTTGTGTTTCTCTGTTTCTTCCTAATTTTGCAGAACCACCTGCTGAATCCCCTTCGACTATAAATATTTCAGAAATACTAGCATCTTTACTTGAACAATCAGCTAATTTCCCAGGTAAACTTGAAACTTCTAAAACATTCTTTCTTCTTGTAAGTTCACGAGCTTTTTTTGCAGCTACACGAGCACGAGCTGCAGTCATTGCTTTTTCTACAATAATTTTTGCATCTTCTGGGTTTTCAAGTAAAAATCTTTCTAAACCATCACTAAATAAATTATCAGCAATTTTTCTTACTTCAGCATTTCCTAATTTGGTTTTAGTTTGTCCTTCAAATTGAGGATCAGGATGTTTACAAGAAATAATCATTGTTAATCCTTCTTGAACATCTTCACCACTTAATGAATCATCTTTTTCTTTTAATATATTGTTATTTCTTGCGTAATTGTTGATAACTCTTGTTAAAGCTCTTTTAACTCCATCAACATGAGTACCACCTTCATATGTATTTATATTATTTGTAAAAGAATAAATATTTGAAACATAACCATCATTATATTGAAAAGCAACTTCAACAGCGATGTTATCTGTTTCACCTTCTAAATGAACTATATCTTCATGAATAGGTGTCTTATTTTTATTTAAATATTTAACATATTCACTAATTCCACCTTCATAAACGAATTCTTCTTTTTTCTTTTCTTCGCCACGATCATCACAAAGAATAATTCTTAATCCTTTATTTAAGAAAGCTAATTCTCTTACCCTAGTACGTAAAGTATCATATTCAAATACAGTACTTTCAGTAAATATTTCTGGATCTGGTTTAAATGTTACTGTAGTACCAGTTCTATCTGGTGAACAATCTCCAATAACTTTTAAAGGTTCTACAGTATGTCCACCTTTTTCAAAACGAATAAAATGAATTTTTGAATTTTGATAAACTGTTACTTCAACCCATGAACTAAGTGCATTAACAACACTAGCCCCAACTCCGTGAAGACCACCTGATACTTTATATCCGCCTCCGCCAAATTTTCCACCAGCATGTAATACGGTATAAACTGTTTCAACTGTTGATAAACCAGTTTTTTTGTGAACTCCAGTTGGAATTCCACGTCCATCATCTTTTACTGTAACAGAATTATCAGGATTTATTATAATTTCAATATCATCACAATATCCAGCTAAAGATTCATCAATTGCATTATCTACAATTTCCCAAACTAAATGATGCAACCCTTTAATACTAGTTGTACCAATATACATTCCAGGACGTTTTCTTACAGCTTCTAGTCCTTCTAATACTTGAATATCCGAAGCATCATAATGTTGTTCAACTTTTTCTTCCATTTCTACACCTCTTTACTTTCAATTAAATTACCATTTTCAATATAAAACAACTTCGATCTATCAATAATATCCTTATTAATTAAATTTAAATCAGTAGTTGTAATAATTGTTTGAATATCATTATTAATATAATTTAATAAATTATTCTTTTTTACTTCATCTAACTCACTAAAAACATCATCTAGAAGTAAAATTGGATAATATCCTTTATTCTTTTTAAAAACTTCAATTTCAGCTAATTTTAAAGTTAAAATGGCTAATCTTTGTTGACCTTGAGAACCATAATTTTTTAAATTTATATCACCTAAACAAAATTCAAAATCATCTCGATGTGGTCCAATTAAGGTATTACCTAATTTTATTTCTGCATTTAATAACTTCGTAAATTTTTCAATTAATTGTTCTTTAAAATTATTATTTTCCAAATCAATATTAGGTTTATAAACAAGTTTAAATCCATCTAAACCAGTAATATTTTTAAAAATTCCAGAACAATAATTATTAATTTCTTTTAAAAATTGATATCTCATTCGATATATTAAAATCGCTTTGTCAATCAGATAATTAGTAATTATTAGTAAATATTCCTTATCCAAAGTATTTTCATTTACTTTCTTTAAATAATCATTACGCATTTTTAAAAGTTTATTATATTCATTTAAACTATTATAATAATTACTATACATTTGACTTAATTCTGTATTTAAATATTTTCTTCTTTCACCAGGTGAATCTTTTATTATTTTCAAATCCTCTGGATAAAAAATAATAATATTTAAATTTGAGATATAATCACTAACTCTTTTAATATCAAAATTATCAATTTTTAACTTTTTACTAGTTTTTTGAATAATAATTTCCAATGTACTTTTATAATCATCAATATTTAGAAGTCCTTTAATTCTAGCAAAATTAGAATCCTTATTTATTAAATTATTATCAATAAACGATCGATGTGATTTTGTAAGACCTAAAACATAAATACTTTCTAGTAAATTAGTTTTACCTTGAGCATTATTTCCATAAATAATATTTATACTTTTAGATAACTCTACATATAAATGTTCATAATTTCTAAATTTGTTAATTTCAAGTTTTTCTAAATACATTAATATCACCAAATTTTCATTTTTTTAGGCCTCTCTTACAAAAAAGGGGTTACATTGTACTCCTATACACATTTAATATTATATCATAAAAACGCCCTTAAATATTAAAAAACAAAGAAATTACTTTATTTTTTTCTTATTTTTCGATCATTTAATCGTTGTGATAACATAGCAGCTCGAAATATTTGATTTTGAAATGAAGTTTTAGAAATATTTAACTCAAATTTTTCACCATTTTGGAATTCTACTAACGTTCCTAATTTAGTCTTTTCGTAATTAATTACTTTTTTTAAATTTAACCATGTACAACTATCTAGTCTTGGTGAAGATGTTGGAAAAAAAATTAATTGTGAACTTTCCTCTATTATTATTGGTGCTTTATAGTTTATACCAGTTAATCCTTTAGTACCTTTTAAACGTCCTTCATACGAACTTCCATAGTATTCACAGCTTTCGGAAATAATCTTTTGAGCATTCTTATCAATAGTATAACTTTCATTTGTTTCTATTACTTTAGTAGTATTTTTATCAATTGGTAAAACAACTAAAGTTTCTTCATTAATTTCATAATTTTTTATCATATTTTTCGTCCTTTCATAAAATTTGCTTGTTATTATACATAATAAAAATCAAAAAAATGTCGAAAAAAAACTATCATAAAGATAGTTAATAAGTTCTTATTGGTAAAATAAGTTGAATTAAATTATCAGTTTCTGGATTTTTAATAATTATAGGACTAATTTCAGTATTAAATAATAACTCAACTTCTTCACAATCTAATGATTTTAATGCTTCAAGCATATATTTTGAACTAAAAGCAATTTTAATTTCATTTTCATTATTTTTTGTTACATTTAATGTTTCTTCAACGTTACCAATTTCTGGAATATTTGAAGATACCACAATTTCATCATTATTGGAAGCTAAATGAATTGTATTTTTATCAGATTCATTTGTTAATAATGAAGCTCTATCAATTGAATTAAAGAATGCAGATAAATTAATTTTCATTGTTAAAGTAAATGTTGTTGGTATTAACTTAGATGTATCTGGATAAGTACCATTAATTAATTTAGTCATCATTACAATTGTGGAAAACTTAAATATAATCTTATTATTAAAGATATGCATTTCAATATTTTCCTCATCATCATTTAATAATTTTGTTAATTCTAATAAATTTTTAGTAGGAATTATAATATTTACATCTTCTGGTAGTGTTGAAGATATATTTATAATAGATTTAGCTAAACGATATGAATCAGTAGCAGTACATTCTAATTTATCCCCTACTATTTTAAAATTAATTCCAGTTAATACTGGTCGAGATTCTTGATTAGAAGTGGCAAATGCAGTTTGATTAATAATATTTTTAAACACTCTTTGTTTTAATACAATTGGATTTTTATGTTCTTCTAAATCAAGACTTGGGAATTCACTAACATTATTACAATTTAAATGAAAATTAGAATTGTTAGTAAAAATAGTAATTTTATTATCAACAACTTCTTCAATATTTATTAATTCATTAGGAAGTTTTCTTACTATATCATATATATATCTACCAGATACAACAATACTACCAAGTTTTTCAATTTCTTCTATTTTATTTTTACTAATAAATGTTTTAATAGCAATTTCATTATCAGTACTCATTAAATATAATCCATCATCAGTTAAATCAAATTTAATACAATTTAAAATTGGAATTAAGTTTTTAGATGATATTCCTTTTATTACATAATTTAAATGTTCCATTAATATATTTTGTTTAATTTTTAATTTCATGTTTTTTCTCCTTCTTCTTATTTAATTAATTATTTATATTATTAAAGTGGATTGTGTGGAAAACTGGGAAATACCTTATTTTTTAATGTATAACTCAGTTTTTTTATTGTGTAAAACTTGTGGAAAATACTAAGTTTTGCACAAGTTATTTTATTTCTTGAATAATTTTATTAATTTCCACCTCTAAAATTCCATTAGTTTTAATTTCATTTTTTATTTTTTCCACAGAATGCATTACAGTTGTGTGATCTTTTCCACCGAATTCAATTCCAATTTTAGGAAAAGATTCTTCTAAAACTGTTCTACATATATACATTGCGATTTGTCTCGGAAGTGCAACTGATGCTTTTCTTTTTTTACTTTTTAAATCTTCAACAGTTATATTATAATGATTTGCGACTAATTGTTGCACTTGATCTATTTTATTTTTAGAAATAATACTTTTAACAAAATAATCCTTTAGAGCTTCAATTGCAAGATCAAGAGTTATTTCACAACCATTCATCATTGTGGCATAAGCAAAAATTCTTGTAATAGCGCCTTCAAGTTTTCTAATATCACTTGTACAATTACTAGCAATATATTCTTTAACTTCTTTAGGAAGTGTATTATACATTTGGTGCCCTTCGATTTTTTTATCAATAATAGCCATACGTAAATTAAAATCAGGTGGCAAAATATCTATTGTAAGTCCCCAGTTAAATCTTGTTCTTAAACGATCCTCTAATAATTTCAAATCATCTGGCGATCTATCTGAAGAAATAATTATTTGTTTGTTGTTTCCATATAAATCATTAAATGTATTAAAGAATTCTTGTTGAGTTTGGTTAGCATTTCCCAAATATTGAATATCGTCAATTATTAAAATATCAATATCACGATATTTTTTCTTAAAGATATCCACATTATCAAAATTATTACCGTCTTTATTTTTTTTATTTATACCAATAAAATCAGAAACAAACTTTTCACTAGTTACATATAATACAGTTTTATCAGAGTTTTCTAATATATAATTACCAATCGCATGCATTAAATGTGTTTTTCCAAGACCACTATTTCCATATATAAATAATGGATTATACATGTATCCAGGTTTTTCTGCTACAGCAAGAGCAGTTGCTTTGGCAAACTTATTACTTTCTCCAACAATAAAATTATCAAAAGTATATTTTGGATTTAAATTAGATTCTACTTTTTTATTTGAAGTAACATCTTGAATAATTGTTACTTTTTTATTTTGTTCTTGATATTCATCTTCTGTTAAATATACAATTTTAAAATTTGTTCCAGTTATATCAGTGAATATCTCTTCAACTAAGTCATTGTAATTTTCACTCAAGTGTTTTTTATGAATGTGCATAGGAACAATTACTGTTGCCGTAGTATTATTTAAATCCACAAGTTTAGTTTCTGAAAACCATGTTTCATATAACATTGGAGAAATTGTTTCTTTTATTCTCTCAAGAAAATTTTGCCATATTAGATCAATGTTCATATGCTCACCTGCTTTCAACTAATATCATTTTACAATAAAAAGCTTGAAAATAAAAGGAAAAAATGAAATATTTGTGGAAAAAAATAAATTCACAATATTTTCCACAGTAAAAACATTGAAAAATATAAAAAAAATTGTATTTTCCACAGAAATGTGGGAAATATTTATTTTATTAATTCACATTGTTAATTACTTTTCAACAATTTTGTGGAAAAATACCAGGAAATATTAAATTCAAAGGAAAAACACCTGTGGAAAAAACTGTTGAATACTATAGGGAAATATTTTCCACAGGTAAAAATAATGTGGAAAAAAGTCCGTTTATGTCGAAGTTTGAAAAAATGTATAAAAAAGTTTGACAAACGACTTACTTTTCTATATAATTAATAAAGCAACCGAAAAAAAGTTCAGGAGGTGTATATATATGAAAAGAACATATCAACCAAATAATAGAAAAAAAGCTAAAAAACACGGTTTCTTTGCACGTATGAAAACTAATATTATTTCACGTAGAAGAAGAAAAGGGCGTAAAGTTTTATCTCACTAAGATTAACCACTGCTTAACAGTGGTTTTTTACTATGTATAGGGTGATTTATGAAAAAGATTAATATTTTAAAAAAGAATGAAGATTTTAATAGAATTATTAATTCATGTCGTGCATATAAATATAAGGATTATGTTTTTTATTTAGAAAGAACAGAAGAGCAAATTTATCATTTTGGTTTTTCTGTTGGTAAAAAAATAGGTAATGCTGTTAAAAGGAATAAGATAAAAAGACAAATAAAGAGTATAATTGACAAAAAAAGCTATAAAAAAGGTTTTAATTGTATTATAATAGTTAGAAAGGGAATTATTAATAAGTCATTTAGTGAGATGGAAAATGATTTATTAATTGCCTTGAATAATTTAAATATAGTAAAGGAAGATATTGATGAAAAGTAAAAAGTTTAAAAAGTTATTAATAATAGTATGTACTTTGTTTCTTTTAACTGGATGTACTACACAACTAAAAGATTCTAATAAAAAACCAGTAGTAAATGAAACAACTGGACAAGTTTTAACAAAGAATATTTTTTGTAAGCCTACTGATTCAGAAACAATAAAACAATATAATAAGAATAAAGTAGATATTGATGAATTACCAAAATGTCAAGAATTTACAATTTTAAGCGGAAATTATGAAGGAATATGGGATACAATTTTTGTAAGACCACTTGCTTGGGTAATTATTAAAATAGGTAGTTTATTAAAAAATTATGGTTTAGCTATTATAGTTACAACTTTATTAATTAGATTAGCTACTATTTCTTTAACAAAGAAAACAGCTTTACAATCTGAGAATATGAAGAAAGCTCAACCTGAATTAAATAAGTTAGAGCAAAAATATAAAAATAGAACTGATCAAGAAAGTATGATGCAAAAAACACAAGAAATGATGTATATTTATAAAAAATATGAAATTAATCCACTTTCTGGATGTCTATTCTCATTTTTACAAATTCCTGTTTTCTTAGCATTCTACGAAGCGTTAAATCGTTTACCAGTAATTTTTGAGGGAAACTTCCTAGGATTACAATTAGGAACAACACCAATAACAGGAATTGGAGCTGGAAAATATTATTATATTTTAATCATTGCTCTTGTAATTGCTACTAGTTATTTAAGTATGAAGTTAAATAGTACTGCTGCAACAAGTAAGGAACAACAAGCACAAATGAAGATGGTAACTAACATGATGATTGTTTTCTTAGGAATTGCCTCAGTATCACTATCTACAAGTATTGCTATTTACTGGATTACTAATAGTACATTTACTATTCTACAAAATTTATGGGTTAAAAGGAGAAAAGATGTAAATGCTAAAAATTAATGAATATACTAATAAAAATAAAGATTTAGCTTTAGAAGAATGTTTAAATGAATTCAATTTAAATGTTGATGATTTGTTAATAAGAGAAAGTGAAACAGAAGCAAAATTATTTAAATCTAAGAAAGTTAAATTAGAAGTTGTAAGTAAAAAAGATATAATTGATTTTATAAAAGATTTTATCAATAACATTAATAAAAGTATGGATATCGACATAAAATCAGAAATAAAATTAGAAGAAAATGCTATAAAAGTTTTATTAATATCAAATAACAATTCAATTTTAATTGGAAAAGATGGAAGAACATTAAATGCAATTCAAACTTTAGTGAGGCAAGCAATTATGGTTCAAACAGGTTTTAAGGTTAATGTATTAGTTGATGTTTCTAATTACAAGGAAAGACAAAATTATTTCTTTGCAAGAGAAATAAAAAAAGTTTGTAAAGAAGTTTTAAAAAATCATGTTGATGCAAAATTAGATCCTATGAACTCTTACAAAAGAAGAATTATTCATAATATAGTAAATGAATATGAAAATTTATCTACTTGTAGTGAAGGTGAAGAGCCAAACCGCTATGTTGTTATAAAATATGAAGAAGATTAATAAAATTAGTTTTCTTTTTTTTTGACATCACATTATAAATAATGTAAAATAGCAAGGGAAGTGATTTAATGGAATTAGAAAAAGAATTTTTAGATATTGTTGATGAAATAATTAATTCAGAAGAATTTCAAAAACGAAAAAAATATCGTCATCACGAAGATGAATCGGTATATGATCACTGTTTAGAAGTTTCTTATTTATCATATAAATTAGCTAAAAAATTTGGGTGTGATTATAAAAGTGCAGCTATTGGTGGATTATTACATGATTTTTACCCTTATCCTTGGCAATATACAGATGAAGAAAAGGTTATATTCAATATTCCTGATCGTCCAAAGAATATTTTTAAACAACATGGTTTTACACATGCAAAGGAAGCACTATCGAATGCTAAAGAACATTATCCAAAAGTTTTAAACAGTAGAATAGAAAATATTATATTAAGACATATGTTTCCATTAAATATTATGCCACTTAAATATAGTGAAAGTTGGATTGTTACATTCGCTGATAAATATGTTTCTGCTCGTGTTTTAAAACATCCAAGAAGTTATTATAAATATTTAGGATTAGAAGGTATGTTAAAAAAAATAAAAAAATTTTTAAAGAAGTGAGGTATAAAATATGGAAGATACAATTGCTGCTATTTCAACTGCATTAGGTGTAGGGGCTATTTCTATTATAAGAGTAAGTGGGAAAGATGCTATAAAAATAGTTAATAAAATTTTTAAAGGTAAAGATTTGGAAAAAGTGCCTAGTCACACTATTCATTATGGGCATATAATAAATAATGAAGAAATAGTTGATGAGGTTTTAATTTCAGTTATGTTAAGTCCTAGAACATTTACTACGGAAGATACAGTTGAAATTAATTGTCATGGTGGTATTGCCACTACTAATAAAGTATTAGAATTGTTACTTTTTAATGGATGTCGTATTGCAGAAGCTGGTGAATTTACTAAACGAGCTTTCTTAAATGGACGTATTGATTTAACTCAGGCTGAAGGAGTTATGAATTTAATTGAAGCTAAAACGGAAAGTTCACGAGCTCTTGCTCTTAATCAAGTAGACGGAAAAGTTTCAAAATTAGTTAAAGATTTACGTCAAGAAATACTTGAGGTTCTTGCTAATATTGAAGTTAATATTGATTATCCAGAATATGAAGACATTGAAGTTTTTACTAATGAAATGTTATTTCCCATGTTAACTAAAATAAAAAAAGCAATTTTAAAAATATTAAATGAAAGTGAAAATGGAAAAATTTTACAAGATGGAATTAAAACATGTATTATAGGTAAACCAAATGTTGGAAAAAGTAGTCTTTTAAATAGTTTATTAAATGAAGAAAAGGCCATTGTTACTGATATTGAAGGAACAACAAGGGACATTGTTGAAGGAAAGATTAGTTTAGATGGTGTTACATTAAATATAATTGATACAGCAGGAATTAGGGAAACAAACGATGTTGTTGAAAGTATCGGTGTTGAAAAAAGTAGGAAAATGATGGATGAAGCTGATTTAGTTTTATTTGTATTAAATAATAATGATGAAATAAATTCAGAAGAAAAGAAAATTTTAGATAGTCTTAAGAATAAAACACATATTGTTATTATTAATAAAAAAGATTTGGAATCAAAAATTAATTTAAATGACTTAGATGGTCATGATTACATATTTATTAGTGCTTTTAAAAATGAAGAAATAGATGATTTAAAAGATAAAATAAAAGAATTATTTAATCTTGAACAAATATTAACAAATGATATGACTTATTTAACTAGTGCTAGAAGTATTTCATTATTAAAACAATCATTAGAGTCATTAAATGATATAGAATCAGGATTAAAACAAGAATATCCAATTGATATATTAGAAATAGATTTAAAAAATATTTGGAATAAATTAGGAGAAATTATTGGTGAAACTTACGAAGAAGAACTGATTGATCAACTATTTAGTCAATTTTGTTTAGGAAAATAACTAATAGGAGGAATCTATGTTTGAGTGGTTTAGTAATTTATCACCAGTTTATCAAGCAGGATTAGCGACTATTTTTACGTGGTCAGTAACCGCATTAGGTGCTAGTCTTGTTTTTTTAATGAAAAAAATTAATAAAACATTTATGGATGGAATGTTAGGATTTGCTGCAGGTGTTATGATAGCCGCATCATTTTGGTCATTATTAAGTCCAGGTATAACATTGGCAGAAGATTTAGGATTGAATGCTTGGATAATGGCATCTTTGGGATTTGTAAGTGGCGGTTTACTATTATTTATCAGTGATAATATATATAAATTAGTTCAAAAAAAGAATAAAAATAATAAAAAAGAAAGTTTTAAACGTTGTTTAATGTTAATACTTTCAATTACAATACATAATATTCCTGAGGGATTAGCTGTTGGAGTAGCTTTTGGAACTTTGGGCTTAGATTTAACAGGTGCAAGTTTATCTGGAGCTTTAACGGTTGCTCTAGGAATTGGTCTTCAAAATTTTCCTGAAGGAAGTGCTGTCAGTTTTCCACTAAGAAGAGAAGGATATAGTCGAACAAAGGCTTTCTTATATGGCCAAGCAAGTGGTATTGTTGAACCTATTGCTGGAGTTTTAGGTGCACTTTTAGTTTTAAAAGTACAATTATTACTTCCATTTTTATTATGTTTTGCGGCTGGAGCTATGATTTATGTTGTAGTTCAAGAATTAATACCCGAAAGTCAAACAAATAAACAAAAAGATTTAATGGCCTTATTTACTTTAATAGGCTTTTCAGTTATGATGGTTTTAGATGTTGCTTTAGGATAAACAATATTTATAATAATATTGTTTTTTTCTTGTCATTGCGTTAAAATTAAAGTATAATATGTTAGTCAAAAAGGACGTGATAAAATGAATTATGAAATTATTGTTGTTGGTGGTGGACATGCTGGATGTGAAGCTGCTTATTCTAGTTCAAAAATGGGACATAATACTTTATTAATAACGGGAAATATTAAAAATATAGCAGATATGCCTTGTAACCCAAGTATAGGTGGTAGTGCCAAAGGTATTGTCGTTAGAGAAATTGATGCATTAGGTGGTGCAATGGGAAAAGTTGCTGACCGTTCACAAATTCAAATGAAAATGTTAAATAGTGCTAAAGGTCCAGCTGTTCAAGCTTTACGTGCGCAAGCAGATAAAATAACATACCCTAAAGAAATGCTTAAAGAATTAAAAAGTATTGATAAATTAAAAATAAAAGAAGCGATGGTTAAAGATTTAATTGTTGAAGACAACAAAGTTAAAGGTGTTATTTTAGAAGATGAAAGTAAAATTTATGCTGATGCCGTTATTTTAACAACTGGGACATATTTAAAGGCTGATATTTTAGTTGGTGATACTAGACGTAGAGAAGGTCCACATGGAGAACTACCTTCAAATTATTTAAGTGATAATTTAAAAAAGTTAGGTTTTAAAATAATAAGATTAAAAACAGGAACACCACAACGTATTGATAAGAAAACAATTGATTTTTCTAAAACAAAGATAGAAAAAGGTTCTGATGAACATTATTCTTTTAGTTTTGATATTAATCCAACATACGATATAGAAAAACAAGTTCCATGTCATTTAGTTTATACAACACCAGAAACTCATAAAATTATAAATGAAAATTTAAATAAATCTAGTATGTATGGTGGATTAGATGATATAAAGGGTATTGGTCCAAGATATTGTCCTTCTATTGAAGATAAAATAGTTAGATTTAAAGATAAGGAAAGGCATCAATTATTTTTAGAACCAGAAAGTTTATATTATGATGATATATATATTCAAGGTTTTTCAACAAGTATGCCATATGATGTTCAAGAAAAAATGGTTCATAGTCTACCTGGTTTAGAGAATGCTAAAATATTAAAATATGCATATGCAATTGAATATGATGCAATTTATCCAACACAGTTAAAACAAAATCTAGAAACCAAAATTATTGAAAATTTATTTACAGCTGGTCAAATAAATGGAACAAGTGGTTACGAAGAGGCCGCTTGTCAAGGGTTAATGGCTGGAATTAATGCATGTTTAAAAATTGAAAATAAGGATCCATTTATTTTAAAAAGAAATGAAGCTTATATCGGAGTATTAATAGATGATTTAGTTACTAAAGGTGTAAGAGATCCATATAGATTGCTTACATCACGTGCTGAATATCGCTTATTACTTAGACATGACAATGCTGATTTAAGATTAAGAGAATATGGTTATAAATATGGTTTAATTGATGAAGATAGATATCAAAAATTAGTAGAAAAGAAAAAAATTATAAATGATACTATTAATTATTTAAAAGAAACTAAGATAACACCTAAAAAAGAAGTACTACCATATTTAGAAAAATTAAATACAGCTATACTAAAAGATAGTATTACATTATATGATTTCTTAAAACGTCCAGAAATAACTTTAGAAAAACTAACACCATTTCACAATTTAAATTTAGAACCAAATATTGCAAAACAGATTGAAATTGAAATAAAGTATGATGGTTATATAAAAAAGGCTATGATTGAAGCTGAAAAGTTAAATAATTTAGAAAAGAAAAATATTCCAAAGGATATTGATTATGATAAAATTAAAAATTTAGCTAGTGAGGCTAAACAAAAATTAAAAGAAGTAAAACCAACAACTGTTGCGCAAGCAGCTCGTATAAGTGGAGTTAATCCAGCTGATATTTCTATTTTAATGGTATATTTAAAGAAGGAGTATGCACATGAATCAAGATAGTTTTATAAAAGCATTAGCTGATTTAAATATTTTTATAACTGAGGATCAGTTAAAACAATTATATAAATATTATGAGTTATTGGTTGAAAAAAACAAAGTTATGAATTTAACAGGAATAACAGAAGTTGATCAAGTATATTTAAAACATTTTTATGATAGTCTTACTTTAAATAAAATAATTGATTTGAAAAATGTAAATTCACTATGTGATGTTGGAACAGGAGCTGGTTTTCCTGGATTAGTTATAAAAATATTATTTCCTTATATTAATGTTACTTTGGTAGATTCACTTAATAAAAGAATAAATTTTTTAAATGAAGTTATTAATGAATTAAAATTAGAGGGTATTGAAGCCATTCATGCTAGAGCTGAGGAATTTGCAATAAAAAATCGTGAAAAATATGATGTTGTAACAGCTCGTGCCGTAACAACTTTAAATATTTTATCTGAATTTTGTTTACCTTTAGTAAAGAAAAATAAATATTTTATTCCTATGAAAGCTAATATTAATAACGAAATTGAAGAAAGTAATAGAGCTTTAAAAGTATTAGGTGGAAAAATAGAAAAAATTATTGAGTTTAAATTACCAGTTGAAAATAGTAATAGAACTTTAGTTTTAATAAAAAAAGAAGTTAAAACAAATAATAAATATCCAAGAAAATTTTCTGAAATAAAGAAAAGACCATTATAAAAAAGTAGCTTTGCTACTTTTTTAATTTATTTCCCAAAAATTGTTGAATTATTTCCCAAAATATATTATAATACATAGAGAATAGTAAAAGAATAAGGAGGTATTGTTTATGAATGGAAATCAAGTTATTGAGATTAGCTTAGATAAAATCTTACCTAATCGTTTTCAACCTAGAATTAAATTTCATGAAAAAAATATCAATGAATTAGCTGAATCCATTCGCGAACATGGTGTAATTCAACCAATTGTGGTTAGAAAAATAAGTGATAAGTATGAAATAATAGCTGGTGAAAGAAGATATAAAGCAAGTGTTTTGGCAAACAAAAAAAGTATTCCTGCGTTAATTGTTAATTTAAATGATAAGGATGCAGCTGAAGTAGCTTTAATAGAAAATGTTCAAAGACAAGATTTAACACCAATAGAAGAAGCCGTTTCTTATAAGAAAATATTAGATATGGGGATGACCCAAGAGCAATTAGCTCAAAAATTAGGAAAAACACAATCAACAGTTGCCAATAAATTAAGATTATTAAATTTAGATGAAGAGGTTCAAGAAGCTTTATTAGAACAAAAAATTTCTGAACGTCATGCGCGCTCTTTATTAAAATTAAGTAATTTAAAGGATCAAGTTGAAATTTTAAATAAAATTATATCTGAAAGATTAACTGTTAGAAAAACTGATCAAGTTATTAAAGACTATTTAGCGAATAAAACAAATGAAAATGCAAAAAATAAAATAGAAGTTTTAGATATTGAAGAAAAGGGAGAAAATAATATGAATAATAATAATAATTTTAATATACCAAATAATCCAATTGAAGGAGATACAAATAATAACATAACAAATAATCAAACATTTAATAATGGTGTACAAGATTCACCAATTGTTCAACCAATTCCTGATTTTAGTATGCCAGTTCAAGAAAATGTTACAAATCCAGGCTTTATGGATGTAAATAAAATAGAGAATCAAGCTCAAGATATTTATGTTCAACCAGAAAAAGCAGATGTAGATAATTTACTTAGTGAAGATCAAAAAATGGTAGAAATAAATAATCAATTTGCTAATCAAAATAACGAAACGGTTGAGAATGCTAATAGTGGAAAATTCTTTAATTTTATGCCTAATAATAATCAAGATAGCTTTGTTCCAGACTTAGAAAAACAGGAAACTAATATGAATTTTATGCCAAATGAAGAAATACCACAACCACAATTTAATTTTGATACTTTCTTTAATAATAATTATGTGGAAACTAACAATACAAATCCTGTTGAGGCAAATCAACAAGTGTCAACACCACAACCAAGTGTTAATAATATGATAAATGAAGCTCCAGTAAATGAGACACCTGCAATAACACCTACTGCACCTGTAAGTTCAGTAGAACCAGTTGTTACTGAAGTAAATTCTAATATAGTTCAACCAGGTGTTTCTAATTTAAATCAATTTAATTTTCAGCCAGAGTCTTCAAATATAAATCAAGTTGATTCACAATCAGGAATAGTAACTCCAACTATGATGTCTAATAATAATATTACTAATAATGAAGTAAATAATTCTTTACCATCATCAAATGGATTTACATTTGAAGAACCAGTTTTAGAACCAATTCAATCTACAAATCCTGTTACTCAAGGTGTAGAATCAAATATGGGTGTTAATTCAAATATTAGTGTAAATAATTTTAATAATACTCAAGATGATTATAATGATATTCCACAATTTATTGTAGATCCAAATAATAGTTTTATTGTAGATAATAATGAAATAAATAATACTCAAGATGACTATAGTGATATTCCACAATTTGTTGTAGATCCAAATGATAGTTTTATTGTTAATAATAATGAAGTAAATAACAATCAAGTATCTGAAGAACCTTCTATGACTACTCCTCAAGATTTGGGATTTAATATGGATTTTAGAAATATAAATCCAAATGAAAGTGTTAATAATATTCAAAATGAACAAATTAATCAATCAATAAATGTGGAATCTACTATTCCAAATATGATTAATAATCAAAATGTTATGGGAGTTAACCCTGAGTCAGTTGCTCCAGTAACTCCAATTATGACAAATAATAATAATATGGTTAATATGGGACAACCAGTAAATCCTACTGTACAAGCACCTGTATTAGATTATAACGAAGCACTTAATACATTAAAAAATTGTTGTACTGAATTACAAAACAAAGGATTTAACATTTCAATTGAACAATTTGATTTAGAAAATATGGCTCAATTAGTTGTAAAAATTCAAAAATAAGATCAATTAGTTTTGATCTTTTCTTTTAAATATATTTAAATGAGGTTAATTATGAAAAAATACAAAAGAATAATAATTATTAGTTCAATAACTGTATTGTTATTAATATTTGTTGTAGAATTATATGCTTTTATTAGAGTAAAAACAGCCAAAATTGAAGTAAAATTAGTCTCTAACTTAAAAATAGAATTTAATGAAGAAGTAAAAATATCTGATTTAATAAGTTCTATTAATGGTGATATTTTAAGTAATAAAGCTATTGATACAACAAAATTAGGAAAACAAACTATTTCATTTAAATTTAAAAATGATGATGGTATTACTGTTCCCTACTCTTTTGATATTGAAGTAGTTGATACTACAGAACCATTAATTTGGATTACTAACTCATATACAGTATTAAAAGATAGTGATGTTGATTTAACTAAACAAATATTATGTGGTGATAATTATGATAATAAGCCTAAATGTGTTATTGAAGGTGATTATGACTTAAATAAGGCAGGTGATTATAGTTTAGTTTATAAAGCAACTGATAGTAGTGGAAATACGGAAACTGCTCCATTTACTCTTCATGTAATTGTTCCTAAGCCAGTTGAAAGTGCTGAAAAGCCTACAGAAGAAGTAGAAACACCAGAAGAAAATTATACTTTGTTTAGTGATGTTGTTGCAAAATATAAAACTAAAAATACTAAAATTGGTATAGATGTTTCTAGTTGGCAAGGAAAAATAGATTTTAAAAAATTAAAAAAAGCTGGTGTAGAATTTGTAATGATTAGAGTTGGTGGAACAAGAGGATTAAATAAAGAATATTTTGTTGATGAAAACTTTAAATATAATATTAAAGAGGCTAATAAAAACAATATAGATGTAGGAATATATTTTTATTCTTATGCTAACACAATAGAATTAGCTAAAAAAGATGCTAAATGGGTTTTAAAACAAATAAAAGATTATGATGTAAATTTACCTATCGCATTTGACTGGGAGAATTGGAAATATTATAATGAATATAACTTAAGTTTTTTTGGATTAACTAGTATGGCTGAAGCATTTTTAGATGAAGTAGAAAAAGATGGTTATGAAGGAATGCTTTATAGTAGTAAAACTTATTTAGAGAATATTTGGATGAATCCAAAGCATGATATTTGGCTTGCCCATTACACAGATCAAACAACTTATACAGGAAGTTATAAAATGTGGCAAATGTGTGAAAATGGTAAAGTTGATGGAATTGATACTTTAGTTGATATTGATATTTTATATAAATAAAAGGTAGTTGAGAAGTATGTTTAAAAATTATATTGAAAAAGATCATTCTTTTGATAAATTAACTATGCTAGGTATTATTTGCCTAATTATTACGATATCTGGTGTCTTTGGTTTTTGTTACGAAGTCGTTTTTTACTATTTTAATAGTGGAATGACAGAAATTTATTGGCGTGGTGGTAACTTTTTACCATGGATTAATATTTATGCTATTGGAGCTGTTTGTATATATTTTCTTACATATAAAAAAAGAAAAAACCCCCTATTTATTTTTATTGTTAGTTTAATTGCCAGTGGAATTTTAGAATATATTGGCGGTTGGATTTTAGAAGAAATTCAAGGAGTAAAATGTTGGGATTATAATACCGAAATATTAAGTTTTGGTAATATTAATGGTTATGTATGTTTAAGAAGTGTTTTATCATTCGCAATATTTAGTTTGGTGTTAATGTATATTGTTGTACCAATTTGTTTCAACATTGCTAGAAAAACTAATAAAAAAACTTTTTTAATTATAACAATAAGTATTTGTGGAATTATATTATTTGATGAAATTTATAATTTAATTATTGCCCGTGTATTTGAACTTCCAAGATCTACTGAAATATATAAATCACTTGGATTTAAGTATAAATATTTTTAAAGTTATTAAGCTATATTATTATAGCTTTTTTTGTTTATATTTATATAGTTCTATTCATTATAATAAATGTATTTTACTTGTTTTATTATAAAATAAATGTTAGAATATGTTTAATAAAATTACTGTTAAAAAGGAGGAAAATATGTTTGAGTTAGTATCAAAATATAAACCAAGTGGTGATCAACCTGAAGCTATAAAAGAATTAGTTGAAGGTTTAAAAGAAGGTAAAAAAAATCAAGTATTATTAGGGGCCACTGGTACTGGTAAAACTTTTACAATTGCGAATGTAATAAAAGAAATAAATAAACCAACTTTAGTTCTTGCTCATAACAAAACTTTAGCTGGACAATTGTATTCAGAATTTAAAGAATTATTTCCCAATAATCATGTAGAATATTTTGTGTCATATTACGATTATTATCAACCTGAAGCTTATGTTGCAAAAACTGATACATATATTGAAAAGGATGCCTCAATAAATGATGAAATTGATGAATTAAGGCATTCTGCAACAAGTTCATTACTTAAATACAATGATGTTATTGTAGTTGCTTCAGTTTCTTGTATATATGGTATTGGGGAAATAGAAGAATATGAGAAAAAAATGTTAACACTAGAAGTTGGTGAAGAAGTTGACCGTGATGCTGTTTTAGAAAAACTAGTTGAAATGTTATATGAAAGAAATAATATGGATTTAAAACGTGGAACATTTAGAGTTCGTGGTGATGTTCTTGAATTAGTTCCTATTTCCCAACATGGTAAAGGAATTAGAATTGAATTCTTTGGTGATGAAATAGATCGAATTTGTGAATTCGATACTTTAACTGGTGTTATAACTGCAAATAAAAAGACAATAAGTATTTTTCCTGCTAGCCACTTTGTTACTAGTGAAGATAAATTAAAAATTGCGATAGAAAATATTAGAGTTGAATTAAATGAACGAATTAAAGAATTTGAAGAACAAAATAAATTATTAGAAGCCCAAAGAATTAAAGAAAGAACTAATTATGATTTAGAAATGTTATCTGAAACGGGATTTTGTCGTGGAGTTGAAAACTATTCTAGACATATTGCGTTAAAACAAGCTGGTGAAACACCAACGACTTTAATAGATTTCTTTAAACATAATTTTTTAATGGTAATAGATGAATCACATGTTACTGTTCCACAAGTAAGAGGAATGTATAATGGCGATCAAGCACGAAAAAAGGTTTTAGTTGATTATGGTTTTAGATTACCAAGTGCGATGGATAATCGACCATTAAAATTTAATGAGTTTGAAGAAAAATTAGATCAAACTATTTATGTATCTGCTACTCCTGGTGATTATGAATTGGAATTATGTAATAATCAGTATGTTGAACAAATTATTCGTCCTACTGGTTTATTAGATCCAATAATTGAAGTAAAACCAACATCTGGACAAATTGATGATTTATTAGATCAAATTAATGAAAGAATTGAAAAAAAAGAACGTGTATTAATTACAACTTTAACAATTCGAATGGCAGAAGAGCTTACAACTTATTTAAAAAAGTTAGATATAAAAGTTGCTTATTTACACAGTGAAGTAAAAACTTTAGAAAGATTAAAAATAATTCATGATTTAAGAGTTGGAAAATACGATGTTGTTGTTGGAATTAATTTACTTCGTGAAGGAATTGATATTCCAGAAGTTAGTTTAATTGCTATTATGGATGCTGATAAACAAGGATTCTTGCGTAGTACTAGAAGTTTAATTCAAACTATTGGTCGTGCTGCTCGTAATGCTGAAGGTAAAGTTATAATGTATGCAGATACTATCAGTGATTCTATGAAAGAAGCGATTACAGAAACTGAAAGACGTCGTGAAATTCAAATGAAATATAATGAAAAACACGGAATAGTTCCAAAAACAATTATTAAAGAAATTCGTGATGTCATTTCAAATAATCAAGAATTAGAAGAAAAAGAACCAGAAAAAATGAGTAAAAAAGAAAAACTTGATTTAATGATTAAAGTAGAAAATGAAATGAAAGAAGCTGCTAAAAATCTTGATTTTGAAAGAGCCATGGAACTTAGAGATATATTATTTGATTTAAAGGAAAATAAGTAGTATGAAAAAGAGATTTAAACGTATATATATTGAAATTACTAATATTTGTAATAAAAATTGTAAATTTTGTTCACCCCTACTACGCCCTTTAAGATTTATGAGTGTTGAAGAATTTGAGTATATTTTAAAAGAAATAAAAGAATATACAGACTATATTTATTTACACGTTAAGGGTGAACCTTTACTACATCCTAATTTAGATAAAATTTTAGAGTTATGTGAAATGTATAATATAAAAGTAAATATTACTACTAATGGTACTTTATTACTTGAAAAGACTGATATTTTATTAAAATATAATAGTGTTCGTCAGATAAATGTTTCACTACATAGTTTTGCTGAAAATGATAATGAAAATTATATAATTAATATATTAAAAGCAACAAAAAAAATTTTAGCTAATTCCCCTATTTATGTTAATTATCGTTTTTGGGCTTTAGAAAATAATAAACTTACTAAAGATATGGAAATTATGATTAAAGAAATTCTTCATTATTTTGATTTATCTAGTGAATTACTATCTAAGATAATCAATAGCAATAATACAATATTAAAAGAAAATTTATTTTTAAATAAAGCCGAATTATTTGATTGGCCATCATTAAATAATGAATTTATAAGTAATCATGGTACTTGTAATGGTACCAAAGATCACATAGCTATATTATGTGATGGTACTGTTGTACCTTGTTGTTTAGATAGTGATGGTGTTATAACTTTGGGAAATATTTATAAAATAAAGTTAAAAGATATTTTAGATAGTGACCAATTTATTAATTTTAATAGTAGTTTAAAAAATAATATATTAAAGTATGAATTATGTCAAAAATGTTCTTACAGGAAGAAATTTGACAAGTAATAATAATATTTAAACATCATAATATTTATTAATGTTGGTAAATACCTTAACTTTTGGTATAATAATTAAGGAGATGATATGGTGTTAAATAGTAAAAATATTAAAAATGTAATAGATTGGTTATTTCATTTTATAAGTTATACAATTATCTTAATAATACTTTCGGTTCTTTTTAAGAAAACCATATATATAGATAGCGAACACTTTATAATTTGGAGTATTATTGCTACTTCAATTATCTATTTATTGAATAAAACAGTAAAACCATTATTATTTTGGTTAACTTTACCAATTACTGGTTTAACCTTAGGATTATTCTATCCATTTATAAATGTTTTTATATTAAAATTAGTAGAAATTATTACTTTAGGACATTTTGCTATTCGTGGAATATTTATGCCATTTATAGTTGCTATTTGTATTAGTTGTATAAATTTTTTAGTTTCAGAAATTTTATTAAAACCAATATTTAGGAGGAATTAGTTATGGATGCAATATTTTTAGATTTAGGTATTATACAAATATATTGGTATTCAGTTTTTATTTTTCTTGCTTTATTAATAGGTGGAGCTTTGGCTCTTCGTGAAGCAAAGAAATTTGCTATTGCAGAAGATTTTATGATTAATATGTTTTTTTACTTAGTTCCAATTGCTATAATAGGGGCACGCTTATATTTTGTTCTATTTCACTTAGATTATTATAGTAATAACATTATTGATATATTTAAAGTATGGGAAGGTGGACTAGCTATTCATGGTGGTGTTATTGCTGGTTTACTTTGGATATTATTTTATAGTAAAAAGCATGGTGTTTCGACTATTAAAATTTTAGATATAGCTGTTGTAAGTTTATTGTTAGGTCAATCTATAGGTCGATGGGGAAATTTCTTAAATGGTGAAGCTTATGGTCCAGCAACTACTTTAAGTTTTTTGGAAAGTCTTCATTTACCACAGTTTATTATTGATGGAATGAATATTAATGGCGTTTATCATCAACCAACTTTTTTATATGAATCATTGTGGTGTTTATTAGGGTTTATAATTATTTTGTTTATTAGAAAAAGTAAATATTGCAAAAATGGTACTTTAGTGGCTTTTTATTTAATGTGGTATGGAACAGGACGTTTCTTTATTGAAGGATTACGAACTGATAGTTTAATGTT
>CALVZI010000036.1 GCA_944372485.1 uncultured Bacilli bacterium | reverse complement strand
AGGAGAAATATCTAATCGTGAGATTAGATGCAGTCAAATTTATTTGACTTTTGTTCTTTCAATTAAATATGGTGCTTTTACATTATCAGTATTTTTATAAATTTTATATTTATCTTTATAATTATTTCCTAAAAGTTTTAATAAGTTTTCTTCTTCAATTTTGCCTTCTTTATGACCAGGATAAACAGTTATTAAAATAATACCTTTATTATTTAATAATTTATAACTATTATTAATTGCTTTTAATGTAGAATCACTTTTAGTAGTTATTTCTTTATTACCGTTTGGTAAGTAACCTAAATTAAAAATAACTAAACTAATTTTATTCTCATATTCTTTTAAAGTATCTAAAATATATTCATGACTTTTTAAAAATAATTTATAATTGTTAATATTATTTTCTTTTAATAATTTATTTGTATTATTTAATGCTTCTTCTTGTATATCAAATCCAAATAGAAAACCATTTGTAGTCTTATTTAATAGATATAAAGAATCATAACCATTTCCAATAGTTGCATCAACTACTAAATCATTTTGTTTTACTTGTTTATCAATAATTTGATGGGTTTTATTAAAAATAGTTTTATTAAAACCTTGATAAGTATCTCTTCTTTTTAATTCTTTATCTATTTCATTTAAAACGCCAAATTTTTTAGTCAACCATGTTGGTTCAACTAAGTCGTCTTCTTTAGGGTCACCAGTAATTCTATGAATGACAATATCTTCTCTTAAATTTTCTAATTGATCACAAACAATATCTACATATTCTTCTTTTGAAAGAACGTGGAATTTTTCTTGTTTATATAATTCATATAATTTAGTATCTTTTAAAATGTGTAACATATGAATCTTTATTCCTTGAATATCTAACCTATTTAAATATTTTACTGTTTCTATCATCATTTCTTTTGTTTCATATGGTAGTCCATTTATAATATGAACGACAACATTAATATTTCTTTTTCTAAGTTCTTTTACCATATTAGTAAAACAATCTAATGAATGACATCTATTTATTAATATAGAAGTTTTTTCATGTATTGTTTGAAGTCCTAATTCAACTGTTAGATAAGTTCTATTATTTAACTCTTCTAAATAATCTAAACATTCATTACTAATTGCATCAGGTCTAGTAGCGATAGAAAGTCCAATAACATTAGGAAGTTTTAAAACACTTTCATATTTTTCTTTTAAAACATGTAGTGGGGCATAGGTATTAGTTCTAGCTTGGAAGTAGGCAATATATTTATTAGAATCCCATTTTTTCTTCATAACTTTTAAAACATCATAAAATTGTTTTTCTAAAGAGTCATTTACATTTCCGGCAAATTCACCACTACCAATTTTAGAACAATATATACATCCACCAGTTCCTTTTTTTCCATCTAAATTTGGACAAGAAAATCCAGCATTTAAACTAACTTTAAATACTTTTGAATTAAATTTATGTTTGTAATAATAATCTAATGTATAATAACGTTTGTTGTTATCACTATACTTAAAATGATTCATTTTTATCACCTTTTTAGTATTATAGCTTAAAAAATGATAAAAAACTATGTTTTTTTTTGAAAAAAACATGAAAATGTGCTAAAAAGCTTTTTAAACACTCGGTTTACGTGTTATAATGTAATCGGAGGTAATAATATGAAAAAGAATAATTTATTGAAAGTTTTAACAATAAGTTTTCTAATTTTTGTTGTACTAAGTTGGATTATTCCAGCGGGAACTTTCACTAGTGGAAGTTTTACTGAAGGTGAAGTTGCACCATTAGGTATTTTAGATTTAATTTACATGCCACTATCAACTATTACTAGTTATGCTGGTTATGGTATTTTAATTCTAATCATAGGAGGATTTTACGGGGTTTTAGAAGCTACAGGAGTGTTTGATTCATTAGTAGCTAAAATGAGTAAAAAATATGAAAAGAAAGCGAAAGGTTTTATGATTTTTACAACTATTTTATTTGCTTTACTTTCATCATTAACTGGTTCTAGTTATGTATTACTTGTTTTAGTTCCATTATTTGCAGCTGTTTTATTAAAATTAGGGTATGATAAAATTTCTGCATTGATGGCAACAGTTGGATCTATTTTAGTAGGTAGTATGGCTTGTACTTATGGATTTAATGTTAATGGTTATATTAATTATTATTTAGGAGTTAATGATTTAAATAATCAAATTTTAGTTAAATTTATTTTACTTGTTTTATTAACTGTTTTATTAATTATGTTTGTATTAAAACATTCTAAAAAAGTTACAGTTAAAAATCTTGAAGTTTCAAAAACAAAAGAAGTTAAAGTTACTGAAGATACAAAAGTTGTTGAAACAGCTAAAAAAGAAGCTAAGAAAACAACAACTAAAAAAGGTACTAATAATAAAAAGACTGGTACAAAAACAACTTCTAAAAAGACTACAAGTAAAAAAACAACAACTAAGAAAAGTACTAAAAAAACAACTGGACGTAAAAGAACAGCTGCTTTTGCAAAAACTGATGACGTTAAAGTTATTAAGAATGTAAAAGAAAGAAGTGTTTGGCCTTTTGTTGTTATTCTTACATTAGTAATTATTTTCTTATTAGTTGCTTGCTATAATTGGCGCTATGCATTTAATATTGATGTATTTGAAACTATGTATGAATCAATTATTGCTGTTACTGTTAATGATTTTGCAATTTTCAAAAACATTATTGGTACATTTAATCCACTTGGATATTGGGCAGTAAATGAAATAAGTATTATATTAGTATTTATGTCTTTATTAATTGCATGGATTTATAGTTTAAAAATGAATGATTTTGTTAATGCATTCAAAGAAGGTGCTAAGAAATATTTAGGTGTAGCTTTCTATGTAGTAATGGCTAATATTATTGTTGGTGTATTAATTGCTACACAAAATTCTGGAAGTATGTACTTTACTATAGCTGATGCTATTCTTGGATGGACAAAAGATTTCAATGTATTTACTACTGGTTTAGTATCATTTATTGGAGGATTCTTCTTTAATGATATGCCATATTTAGTAAGTTCAATCGCAACTACGTTAACAACAAAAATTACAGACTCTACTTTATATCCATTAGTTGGATTTGTAATGCAAACAATGCATGGATTTGCAATGTTATTCTTACCAACTAGTGCAATTCTTCTTGCAGGACTTGCATACTTTGAAGTTTCTTACAAAGAATGGATGAAATATATTTGGAAATTCTTAATCCAAGTATTAGTAGTTACACTTATTGTTTGTGTAATTGTATCTATGATTATATAGTAATTAAAAAGTTTGATTCTTTTCAAACTTTTTTCTTTGTGATAAAATTATATAGGTGGTTTTATGAAATACAAAATAGGCGAAGAATATTATGAAGTTGTTATAGAAAAAAAGAATAATAAGAATACTTATCTAAGAGTAAAAGAGGATTTAACAATTTTAATTACAACTAATTTTTTTACAACTAAGCATAGTGTAAAAAAATTATTAGACGATCATAAAGAAGATTTAGTTAAAATGATTGCCAAAAAACGTAAAGAAAAAGAAAAAGAGGAAAACTTTTATTACTTAGGTAAAAAGTATGATATAATAGAAGTGTATACCATGAATAATATAGAGTTTAATGATAACTATGTTTTCGTTAAATCAAAAGATGTATTAGATAAATGGTTAAAAAAAGAAATGAAAAGATTATTTCAAGAACGTCTTGATTATTGGTTTGATGTTTTTGAAGAAGACATACCTTATCCTAAGTTAAAAATTAGAAAGATGAAGACAAGATGGGGGGTATGTAATAAACGAGATAATTCAGTTACATTAAATTCTAATTTAATAAAATATAATGAAGAATGTTTAGAATATGTTATTGTTCATGAATTATCACATTTTGTTCATTTTGATCATTCTAAAGATTTTTGGAATTTGGTTAAAAAATATTGTCCAAAATATAAAGAAATTACAAAAGAATTAAAAGGTTAGGAGGAATAATATGTTTCAGAAAATCTTTAAAGTATTATTAATTTTTGCAATTTTAATTCCAACTTTGATTGTTACAAGTGATGATGTAGAGGCACAAACTTTACGTGATTTAAAAGAAGAGTTAGCTGCTAAAGAAGCTGAATATAAAGATAACCAGAATAAACAACAACTAACTAAAAATCAAATGGCGGAAGTACAAGCTAATATTAATAAGATAAAAGAAGATATGAATCAAATTAATGTTGATGTTACTAATTTAACTGAAGAAATTGCTGAATTAGAAGTTAGTATAAAAAATAAAGATAAAGAAATTAAAGAATTAGTTAATTTTGTTCAAGTATCTAATGGTGAGTCAGCATATTTAGAGTATGCGTTTGGAGCTCAAGATTTTACTGATTTTATATATCGTATGTCTGTTTCTGAACAACTTGCTAAATATAATGAAGAGTTAATTTCTTCTTATAATACGATGATTAAAGAAAATGAGAATAAGAAAGTTGAATTAAAGAATAAAAAGGAAGAATTAAATACAAAACAAGGAGAATTAGATAAAGAACTTGCTAAACTTGGTAATGAACTTAGTAGCTTAGCTGATACCAGTGTTTCTATTCAAGATCAAATTGATGCACAAAAAGAAATTATTCAAGTTTACGAGGATATGGGATGTGATCTTGATCAAGACATTTCAACTTGTGGTCGTTCTAAACTTCCAGCCAATACTGCATTTTATCGTCCACTTGCTAAAGGACATGTAACAAGTGAATGGGGATATCGTCCATTATTTAGTGGTTTCCATGAAGGTATAGATATGACTGTTAGTCCGAATACAAATGTACCTGTATATTCTACTGGTAACGGTATTGTTGGAGCAGTTATCGAACGTAGCTCATGTGGTGGGAATATGATTTTAATTCATCATACAGTAAATGGTCAATCATATACTTCGATGTATGCACATTTAAAAACAATTATGGTATCAGAAGGACAATATGTAACTAGTAGTACGCAAATTGCTATAATGGGTGGTGGACCTGAAACAGAAGTTTATGATCAATGTACTATGGGGTCACATTTACACTTTACTATTTCGACTGGATTATATGGTGTTGATTATGGAAGCTGGTCTACTTTAATATCACGTAGTATTAATCCACGTAACATGGTTAATTTCCCATCAGGAACATATAATGAATGGGAAGATCGTTATACAGCTTATTAAGAGGAGGTATATATGAATAAAAAGGCACAGGTTGCAACGGTTATAGCTGTTTTGCTTGGAATATTTTTAATCGTAGTTACAGCTATTAAATTTGATTGGGTTGGTATGGTCGTTCGTGGTGATAAAATAGTTGATTTTAGTAATGACAATACTGATAAAGAAAATAATACAAATGTTGATGAAAAAGAACCAAATAAGGAAGAAGAAAATAATGCTAGCCAAGATAAGCCAAATAATCAAACACCAGATAATAATAATACAATAGATTTTAATGATAATGGTGTTGTAAATATTAATTGTACTTATCTTGATCAAGTTTCTGATTTACAAATTAATATAAGTTATTACTATAATTTTAATAATAATAAACTTTTATATGGTGATGGTAATGTTGTTGCTACTTATACACTACCAGAATATAAAACTGATTTTGATAAATTTATTGCCAATTATCAAACTTTAGTAAAACAATATCAACAATATAGTTTTGTAGAAGCAACAGAAAATCTTGCTGATACATATTATTCATATACAGAAAAAGTTGATTATTTACAAAGTGATCCTAATGTTATGAATTTTAATAATAATACTACAATTAAAGAACTTGTTAATTATTATGAAAATTTAAATTATATTTGTACAAAAAGTTAAATTAGTGCCGTTTCTAATTAAAGAAATGGGATGTTTATAAGGAAATTAAAGAATGAATTTTTATAGACTATTCACTATTTTTTTGATAAAATATTCTTTGAGGGGAGTTA
>CALVZI010000035.1 GCA_944372485.1 uncultured Bacilli bacterium | reverse complement strand
TGAAATTTATGTTAAAATAGTATTTGAAATTGGCGTTCTTGTTTTAGGATAGAATTTTATAATGGTATGTCGCGATTTTGTCGCGACTCTGATAAAATGTTATTTAAAATAATTTAAAAAATAAATATTTAAAAATGAAATTTTAAAAAAGATTTATTTTTTTAATAAATAATAAGCATTTTTAAAAAACAAATACCATTTGAAATTTAAACTTGTTTTCTCCTAAGGTTTAGTTGCAGGTTCGATTCCTGCAGGGGACACCATTAGAATTGAAGACTTGATAATAGTCTTTTTTTATGATATTATGTATATAGTGAAGGAAACTTCATAAAATAAAAAAGGGAATACTTAACTCTGCAAAGTTGAGTACTTACCGATATATTTGGTTAAGCACTTAATCTAAGAGATTGAGTGCTTTTTTCTTAAATGGGTTACTATATTACTAAAGTAAAAAGTAGACCAATAAGTAAGAAGATAATAATGATTAAAGATAGAATTAAAAAATCCTTCTTATACATAAATATCAGCCTCCTTCCTTATAGAAGAGGCAAGCACTCAACAGTTAAGATTCCCTAAATTTGATTATAGTATATTATATTTGATAAAGCAAGCAAATAAACAATAGAGAAAATGAGAAAGGTTTGTTATAAATCTTTTTTTCTTATTTTAATTTTTTATTCATATAATTTATTGGGTGATTATAATGAATAATATAGATATAAAATTTAAAAATTTAATTAGTGAAATTAGATTTTTAAATAATTATGAACTTTATTATCGTATACGAAGTTCTTTTGAAAAAGTACATCTACAAACAAGAGAAAACATGATTAACTTTTTTAATCAATTTTTATATTGGGGTAAAATAGATATAGATAATAATAATTATGAAGAAATAGAATTAAAAGTAAAAGAATTAAAAGAACATTTAAATGATTTTGAAGAATTATATTTTATGTTAGAAGATTATCGTTCTAAAAAATTATTATATGCAATAATAAATAATTGGTATTGTTATGATTTTAAAACATTAAGTGAAGTTCAAGAAAAGTGTTATGATGATTATTTTGATTTAGATATTATTCCTAGTTGTAAAAATGAAGTTTTAGTTGATTTAGGAGCTTATACAGGAGATTCAATTATTTCTTATATTAATAATTATGGTAGTGATAGTTATAAAAAAATATATGCTTATGAAATTACACACGATACTTTTAAAACTTTAGAAAGTAATTTAGAAAGTTATTCTAATATTGAGTGTCGTTTAAAGGGAGTAGGTAGTAATAATGGAACTATTACAGTTTCTAACAGTAGTGTTGATGCATCTGCAAATACGGTAAAGATTGATAGTAATGGAGATATTCCTATGGTAACTTTAGATGAAGATATTACTGAAAAAATTACTATTATAAAATCAGATATTGAAGGATTTGAACAAGATGCTTTAATTGGTGCTAAAAAACATATTAAAGAAGAGCATCCTAAATTATTAATATCTGTTTATCACAAAAATGAAGATTTATGGAAAATACCAAAAATGATTAAAGAAATAGATGATTCTTATAAATTTTATTTAAGATATCATGGAGGTTCAATTTATCCGACAGAAATAACTTTAATTGCAATTTAATTTGTGGTATACTTATTAGTAAGATAAGATATGGAGTGAAGTTAATGATAAAAGAAATAAAAAGAATAAAATTGGAAGAGTTAGAAAAACAAAAAAGGGAATTAAAAGAACAAGAAAAAAGTATAAAGAGTAGTTTAAAAGTATTAGAAGAAAAATTAGAACAATTAAAAAAAGAACAAAGTAATTATAATTCATTAACAAATAATTTTAATTTTTTAGAAAGAACAATTACTAAAAGAAAAGATTATAAAGAATATCTTGAACAATTAAAAAAATATAATGAATTATTTGAAAAGATTAATCTTACTGATATAGAATTGTTTAATGAAAAAGATAATGTAAAAAATAAATGTTTAGGAATAGAAAAAGAGTTAGATAATATTGAACTTCAAGTTAATAAGATTAATGAAGCTAAAACATTAAATGATTTAGGGTTATCATTGATAGAAGCTTTTAATTTCTTAGAAAAAAATGGTGTTCAACCAATACTTTCAGAAGAAGATAAAGTGGTTTATGATAATCCTAGAAATTATACATCAAAATCTTCTTTAATTGGAGTTCATAAGACAAGATATATTCCTGAAAACAACATGATAAGAACTGCAAAAGATAGTAATGTTAAAGAAAAAAGAAAGATTACATTAAATGGTGTAAATTATGAATATTCTTTCAAAAACGAAAGAAATACTATTCATATGGCTTTAAATGATGAAGTATCTTCACATACATTTGGTTCATGGGATGATTGTAAATATTCTATATTAGTACCACTAGAAGATATCCCTAATGAAAAAATAGGTCAAGCTGCACCAATTGATACTTTTACTAAAGGAAGTTTAGAATTAACTAATAAAGCTTGGATATTGTGTCCTAAAGAAGAAGTTTCAGAAATAAAGAATAAAAATCCTCTTGTTCATGTATTAGGTTATGAAGGTGAAAATGTAAAAGGATTTTCAAAACCATTTTTAACACAGTTAGGTTATCGTGGTGAAGATGTTGGAATGTGGAATTGGGAATCTGAAGAAAGTATAAAACAATTTTGTGATTTAATGAAGAAAGAACATATAGATACAACACCACATTCATTTACAACTTTTTTTAAAGAAGAAAAAGCTTTATTAAGTATAAATCAAGTAATTGCTCTAAGTAAATTGATAAGGAATAATAAGTTAATAAAAAATAGAAATGATATTGAAAAAATAAAAAAACAATTAATTGAGCAGTATCAAGATTTTGGAAATATACTTAGTCGTTTAAGTGAAACAAGTCCAAACAACAATATTAACGAAAAACTAGTTGATGTATTTTTTGAAAGGATGCACAATAATGGTTTTGATTTTTCGGCAACATATAAAAATATTTTTAAATATCTTTGTTTAAATCAAGTTGTTGATGAACAAGCTGATATACTTAATATTCCTAGTAATGCTACAAAAGAAGAAAGAAAAATAGTTTCTGATTTAAAAAATAATATAAAGTCTTCATATCTTGGACCACAGGAAAGATATTTTCGTAGTTTTGTTAATGATATTATATTTGAATCTATTTTAAATTCTAAAAGAAAAGAAAACAAAAAGACAAATATTACTAGTGATGATTTAAGAAAATTAAGAGATAATGTTGAATTATATTTGAAACAAACTGAAATTATGAATAATCAAGAAATAAATGAAAAAAATAGTCATAGTAAATAAAAAGTTACAATTATACGTTAATTGTAACTTTTTTATTTTCTATAACAATAATTCTATCTTCTTTTAAATGTTTAATTTCCCTCATCATCGCACTTCTATCAATTGCTAGGTAATCAGCTAAATCAGTTAATGTAATATTTAACATAAAAGTTTTTTTATGTTTTTTATTTGCTTCACTACGGAAATATTCTAGTAACTTTTCACGAATTGTTTTTTTAGTTAAAACATTAATACGTTCATAACTATTATTTAATCTAGTAATAACTACTTGTAGAAAGTTTTCAATAAATTTCTTTTGAATAGTTTGATATTTAGAATTTATATCAATCATATTTTGATAATCAAAAAGAGTAATATTTGATTCATCAATCGAAATAACTGATAATTCATTATTATCTTTAACAAACATTTTAGAATAAAATAAATCATTTTCTTTTAATGTTTCTATAATTGTTTTATTACCATTATAATCAATACTAATAATATTTACACTACCACTATTAATAATTCCTACAATATCAGTATTAGTAAAATTATTTAAAACAGTACTACTTTTGTGATAATTCAAAGTTTTTGCTTTTAAGAGTGTCAATAGTTTGTCTTTATCAAAGTCAGTTAAATCATTATAAATAATAGCTTTCATATTATCACCAAATTAATTTTAACATTTTTCGACAATTGTTGCAAATGCAACAATATAAAAAAATAAAAAGTGTTAAAATGTTACTGTGATGGTAGGAGGGAATTTATGAAAGTAATTAAACGTGATGGAAGTTCTGTTGACTATGATCCATCAAAAATTCGTATTGCTATAAATAAAGCAAATTCGAATGTTAATGAAGACGAAAGAGTAAGTGATATTCAAATAAAGAATATTATTAAATATATAGAGAGTTTACGTAAAAGACGTATGTTAGTTGAAGATATTCAAGATATTATTGAAGAAAAACTTATGTCTATTAATAAGTTTGCTTTAGCTAAAGAATATATTACTTATCGTTATACAAGAGCTCTAGTAAGAAAGAGTAATACTACAGATGAATCGATTTTAACTTTAATTAAAAATAGTAATAAAGATTTAATGGAGGAAAACTCTAATAAAAATGCTTATATTGCTTCAACACAAAGAGATTTAATTGCTGGTGAAGTTTCTAAAGATTTAACAAAACGTATTTTATTACCAGAAAAAATAATTAAAGCTCATGAAGATGGTATTTTACATTTTCACGATATGGATTATTTTTTACAACCAATTTTTAACTGTTGTTTAATTAATATTGGTGATATGTTAGATAATGGAACAGTTATGAATGGTAAAATGATTGAAACACCAAAAAGTTTTCAAGTTGCTTGTACAGTTACAACACAAATTATTGCCGCTGTTGCAAGTAGTCAATATGGTGGACAATCAGTTGAAATTAAACATTTAGGTAAATATTTAAGAAAGAGTTATCAAAAGTTTAAAAAACAAATTGAAAAGAAACATAAAGATGATTTAACTAAAGAACAAATTGAAGAGTTAGCTAATGATCGTTTACAAGATGAACTTGCTAGTGGTGTTCAAACTATTCAATATCAAATAAATACATTAATGACAACTAATGGACAATCACCATTTGTAACTCTTTTCTTAAATTTGGATAGTAAAGATCCATATATTAAAGAAAATGCGATGATTATTGAAGAAATACTTAAACAACGTTATGAAGGTATTAAAAATGAAAAGGGTGTTTATGTAACACCAGCGTTCCCAAAACTTGTTTATGTTCTTGATGAACATAACTGTTTAAAGGGTGGTAAATATGATTATTTAACTAAATTAGCTGTTAAATGTTCTAGTAAACGTTTATATCCTGATTATATAAGTGCTAAAAAGATGCGTGAAAATTATGAAGGAAATGTTTTCTCACCAATGGGGTGTCGTAGTTTCTTATCTCCTTGGAAAGATGAAAATGGTAAATATAAATTTGAAGGACGTTTTAATCAAGGGGTAGTTAGTATTAACTTACCACAAATTGCTATTGTAGCTGATGGTGATGAAGATAAATTCTGGAAAGAATTTGATGAAAGATTAGATTTATGTAAAGAAGCTTTAATGTGTCGTCATCACGCTTTACTTGGAGTACGGTCTGATGTAAGTCCAGTGCATTGGCAATATGGAGCTATCGCTAGAC
>CALVZI010000034.1 GCA_944372485.1 uncultured Bacilli bacterium | reverse complement strand
CTTCTTTCATCATACGATCGATTTCTTCATCAGATAAGGTTGTATTAGAAGTGATAGTAATTTTTTGTTCTTTATTAGTACCTAAGTCTTTAGCTGTAACATTAACAATACCATTTGCATCAATATCAAATTTAACTTCAATTTGTGGTACACCACGTGGTGCAGGTGGAATATCTCCTAATTGGAATCTTCCTAGTGTCTTATTGTCTGCTGCCATAGAACGTTCACCTTGTAATACATGTACATCAACGGCAGGTTGATTATCTGCAGCTGTTGAGAATATTTCACTCTTTGATGTTGGGATTGTAGTATTACGTGGAATTAAGACAGTCATAACGCCACCTAATGTTTCAATACCAAGTGAAAGTGGTGTAACATCAAGTAATACGATATCATCTACTTCTCCAGTAAGTACTCCACCTTGGATAGCAGCACCCATTGAAACAACTTCATCTGGGTTAACTCCCTTAGATGGTTCTTTACCTAATTCTTTCTTAACTAATTCTTGAACTTTTGGAATACGAGTAGATCCACCAACTAATAATACTTTATCAATATCACTAGCACTTAATTTAGCATCTTTTAATGCTTTACGAACTGGTTCTAATGTTGATTCTACTAAATCATCTACTAATTCTTCGAATTTAGCACGTGTTAAATTAACTTCTAAGTGAAGTGGTCCATTTTCTCCTTGAGATAAGAATGGAAGTGAGATTTGTGTAGAAGTCATTCCACTTAAATCTTTTTTAGCTTTTTCAGCAGCATCTTTTAAACGTTGCATAGCCATCTTATCACTTGTTAAATCAACACCGTTTTCTTTCTTAAATGTATCTACTAAATAATCAACAATACGGTTATCGAAGTCATCTCCACCTAATTTATTATTACCACTAGTTGACTTAACTTCGAATACACCATCACCAATTTCTAGAATAGAAACGTCAAATGTTCCTCCACCTAAGTCATAAACTAAAATTTGTTCAGTTTTATCTTGTTTGTCAAGTCCGTAAGCTAAAGCAGCAGCAGTTGGTTCATTAATAATACGTTCTACTTCTAAACCAGCAATTTTACCAGCATTTTTTGTAGCTTGACGTTGTGAGTCATTGAAATATGCAGGAACTGTAATAACAGCTTTTGTAACTTTTTCTCCTAAATAACTTTCAGCAGTTTCTTTTAAATTAGATAAAATCATAGCTGAAATTTCTTCTGGAGTATATTCTCTTCCATTAGCTTTTACTTTTTCACTAGTACCCATTAAACGTTTAACACTAGATACTGTATCTGGATTTGTAACTACTTGTCTTTTAGCAGCTGCTCCAACGATAATTTCACCATCTTTAAAAGCAACTACTGAAGGAGTTGTACGTTCACCTTCTTTATTAGCAATAACTGTAGCTGTACCTCCTTCAAGTACACTAACACAACTATTTGTTGTACCTAAATCTATACCTATAACTTTACTCATAATATCTCTCCTTTTCTTATTCACTAACTTTAACCATAGCAGGTCTAATAACTTTATCTTTTAACATATAACCTTTTTGCATAACTTCAATAACAATACCAGGTTCAACACCATCACGTTTTTCAGTCATTACAGCTTGGTGATATGTTGGATCAAATGGTTTATTTAATGATTCAATCTCTTTAATTTCATAACTATTTAAAATATTTACAAAGTTACAATAAACCATTTTAAATCCTTGTAAAAATTTTGATACTTCATCTTCTAAATTATCATCATCCATATCAATAGCACGTTCAAAATTATCTAAAACAGGTAATAATTCTTTAACTAATCCTTCATTACTATATTTTAATAAACGTGTTGTTTCCTCTTCTTTACGTTTACGGAAATTAATCATTTCTGCACTTGTACGTAAATTCTTTTCTTCTAATTCATGAATGTGTGCTTCTAACTCACGAATTCTCTTTTCATGAGGTGGCTCTGGATGTTTGTGTTCATGGTGTTTTTCATGTGGTTTTTCTTCATGACACTTACATTCATGTTCCTTACAATTACACTCGTGTTCATGATGTTTCTCATGACATTTACAATCATGTTCATGATGTTTATGATCATGATGCTTATCGTGATGTTTGTGTTCATGATGTTCTTCATGTTTTTTTAATTCTTTTTTGTCCATACTTAATCACCTTTCAATATTATGTTTAATGTAATCTAATAATGTTATAACACGGTCATATTCCATTCGTTTAGGTCCAATTAAAGCAATTGTTCCATCTTCACCATTAACAGAATACTTAGTTTTTATAATAGTTACATCATCATCAAATTCATTTTCACTTCCAATATAAATATTAATACCTTCATCATCAGCATCTTCTTCAATACTTTTAACGATATCTTTATCTTCAAATTTTGAAATAATTTCTTTAATTTTATCTGCGTTATTAAATTCTGGTTGTTTTAACATATTACTACGTCCACTAAAATGAATATCAGTATAATTAGCAAATTCATTAAACGCATTATAGAATGCATTATATAAAACTTCATGTTGTTTAACAACTTTACCAATAACTGGTTTTACTTCAAACTCTAATTTACTACTAACTTCATCAATTGGTGTCCCAACAAGTAATTTATTAATTAGTTCAACTGTTTGCTTAACTTCGTTAATATCAACTCTTTGTGGTAAAACAATGTCTTTATGTTCAACATGTCCTTTATCAGTTATTACAACCGCAATTAATCGCATTTCATCAATAGGAACAACTTCTAATTTTTGAATTCTATTTTCTTTAGATGATGAACCTAAAACAACAGATGTATAACTAGTAAGTTCGGAAATGATTTCCATACTCTGTGCGATAGCATCACTTAAAACTAATGATTGATTATGAAATATTTGTTGTAATTTTAATACTTCTTCACCATTTAATTCTTTTGGCTTCATAATATAATCAACATAATAGCGATACCCCTGTTCACTAGGAACACGTCCACTTGATGTATGAGTTTTTTCTAAAAGACCAACTTCTTCTAAATAACTCATTTCATTTCTTATAGTGGCACTTGAACAATCAAGTGTTTCACATAATGACTTTGAACTAACTGGTCTTGCTGTTTTAATATAGTTTTCAACAATCAATTTTAGTAGTTCACTTTGTCTTGAATTAATCACTTCATCACTTCCTTTTTGGCACTCTTATACCCTGATTGCTCTTTCATTATACTATTATATTCTAGCAATGTCAATACATGAGTGCTAAAAAGTACAAAAAAAGGAAAGATCGGAACAAATCTTTCCCTCAAATATAACAAGTGGAAGGCGCCTAGACAAAGAAAACATAAAGCCTTTCGGCCAAAAATATAATACTAGCAATATTAATACTATGAGAATTCTACTTTTGAGTAACGAAAAATATTATTTAAATTATATGTATATAAGTTCAAAAAAATTACTCAAAAAAAGGTATGTATAATTGCACCTTCCACTGACATTATATAAAAGTTTTATAGTTTTATCAAGTCTTTTTTATAAATTTTAACTTTTTTTACATAATAATATTGGTGAGATAAATGCTTTTATATATAACTATCTTTATTTCAAAAATAATTGAAAATTCATTAGGTACTTTAAGATTAATTGTAGTTGCTAGTGGAAAGAAAAATTTAGGAGCAATATTACAATTTATTATTACTTTAGTTTGGATACTTGTAACTGGAACTGTTGTAAAAAACATTACTAAAGATCCTTTAACTATTTTCTTTTTTGCCTTTGGTTCTTATATAGGTTCTTATAGTGGTAGTTTAATTGAAGAAAAATTAGCAATGGGGACTAATTTATTAATGGCTATTATAAATAATTATTCAGCAAGTATTATTTGTAATGAACTACAAAATAAAGGTGTTGGTATAACTTCTCTAAATGGTGAAGGAACTTTTAATAAAAAGAAAATATTATTAATATTTGTAAGTCGAAAAAAACAAAAAGAAATTAGTCATATAATTAAAACAATTGATAAAAAAGCTATGATAATTAGTGAGAATGCAAAAGCTTTATATGGTGGTTATTTTCCATAATTTTTTAGTTTATAAGCTTTGTCTGTTAAAATATAAATATTTTTATTATAAAACTTTTTTAAATCTTTTATATTATTAATAGTCCAAACAAACTCTTCTTTACCACTATAATTATTTTTCCAAATACTTATAAAATCTAATTTTACATTACTATTATTTTTTAATATTCCCCTAGTTAATAATCCAACTTTAAAAGTTGGTTCTTTTTCTTTTAAATATTTTAAAATATCAATTCTAAAACTACAAAAATAATAATTCAATTTATATTTTTTACATATATTTATTAATTTATTTATAAAAGATTCAATTTCTAAATCTTCACTTTTTATTTCAATTACGATTAATTTATCACTATTAACATTTTTTAAGAAATTATTTAAGGTAGTTATATTATATTTTTTTAATTCTTTATATACTTTATTTTTAATAAAACCACTTCCTGATGTAGTTCTATTGATAGTCATATCATGATTTAATACCAAAACATTATCTTTTGTTATCCTCACATCACATTCTACTCCAGCAATATAATTTTTAGTAAGTGATTTTAACAAAGCTTCTTTGGTATTTTCAGTATATTTATGATTGTCCTTACCACGATGGGCAATTAATTTCATTTTATCACCAATAAAGTATATGAAAAAGAGAAACTAGATATTAAGTTTCTCTTTAACTATTTTATATACTTCATCACTAATTTCATCAACAGTTTTTAATGTATCGGTCGCACATTCAACTGTTTCCCACTTATATACACTAGAAAGTTCAACATAAGCATTTTCGGCCATTTTTAAATGTTTTTCGTTTAATTCATGTTCATCTGGAGCTTCAACTCTATTTTCTTTTAATTTTTTGCTAAATTCATATGGCATGTGTAAGAAAATTGCAATATCTGGTTTAGGTAATTCTAATAATTTAAATTCTAAAACATCTAACCAAGCATACATATTCATACGTTCATTAGTATCTTCAATTTTACCACCTTGATGAGCCATATTAGAATAAACATAACGATCAACAATAATATTTACCCCATCATCTAATAATTTTTTTATTTTAGGCATATTATATCTTCTATCAGCAGCAAAATATAAAGCTGCAACTTTAGGATCAACATTTGGAGCTGTTTCGTTAAACCAACCATGACATATATATTCCTTACCTAAATATGGACCCCCAACAATCTTACCAGTTGGTGTATCATACATTGGGAAAGCAATCTTCTCAACCCGAACACCATCTTTTTTTAAACGTTCAATTAATTTATCTGATTGTGTTTCTTTTCCTGAACAATCAGTTCCTTCAATAACAATTAACTTACCTTTCATACTACTCTCTCCTATCTATTAACATTATATAGCGAACAAAATTTCGTGTCAAGAGATAATATTATTATTTTCATCAAATTCTACTTCTAAGAATTTTTTACTTGCTAGAAAATCACACATGTGTACAAATCTTTGATATTTATTATGTGGTTTAGGTAAAACTTCATTACCATTATAATCAACATTCCACTGTCCCATATGAGCTTCAATAGCATTTCTTACTAAAGTTAATTCATAATCATTTAAAGATAGTTTATCTTTATTATCTAATATTAATTTAGAAATTAATAATGGATGATCAAAACGAGTATACTTTTCATAATTAATTCCTGATTTTAAACCATCGTGTAAAAGCATTGCCATTAATAATAAATCTTTTTCTTCTTCTTTAAAACTAAAACCAACACTTTCATTATTTAAAAGTTCATAACCAATTCGAACAACTACTTTAGTATGTCTTACAAGTCCTCCATCACCTAATGCATACTTAGGGTGATACTTACCTGTAGAAGAAGCTGGAATTTCAAAAAAATAATCAGGTAATAAGTTTATTAATATTTTTAAATCTTCTTTATAACTATTATTTTTAATATAATTTAATTCTTTTTCAAATACTTTTATTTTATCCATTCTACTCACCTATAAATTTTATTAATACTTGATTAGAAATATATTGATATTTTTCAGGAATATAAATATTATTTCCATCATCAATTAATAATCCTTTCTTAATTTCTGGGTCGATATCAAAAGCATCTTTAATATCAATGCCATATTTATTTTTAAAATCTTTTTTATTTACACCATCTAACTTACGAAGCCCTAAAAACATTTCTTCTTCCATTTTTTCTTGTTTAGAAAGTTCATGTTTATCTAAAACGTAATTTCCTTTTAAATAATTATTTAAACTTCTTGTATTATTATATCTAATACTATTTATATAACCACTAGCCCCTAAACCAAATCCATAATACTCTAAATTATTCCAATAAGTCAAATTATGTTTTGAAACAAATCCTTCTTTAGCAAAATTACTTGTTTCATAATGTTTATAGCCATGTTCTTTTAGAGTATTTTCTATCAAACTATACATTTCATAATCCAAATCTTCATCAATATTTTCATAATCATTTATTTCTAAAATAGTATTAGGCTCAATAATTAGTGAATATGTTGAAATATGATTAATATCAAGTTTTAAAAATAAATCTAAATCTTTTTTTAAATCATCAATCGTTTGTCCATTAAACGCATACATTAAATCAATATTAATATTATCAAAACCTAACTTTTTAGCACACTCAATAACATTAAATGTTTCTTCTTTATTATGTTTACGTCCTAATATTTTTAAAAAATTGGAATTAAAAGTTTGAACACCAAAACTTAAACGATTAACATTATATTTTTTTAATAATTCTAATTTTTCATAACTACAATTTTCAATATTACATTCAACTGTAAATTCTAAATTATTACTAGTTTTAAAAAAATTAGTTATTTTTAATAAATATTCTAGTTCTTCTAAATCCAGTGAACTTGGTGTACCACCACCAATATAAATTGTTTCTATTGTTTCTCTATTATAATTATTTTTTATTTCTTTTTCTAATTCTTCTAAATATTTAGTAACATATTTTTTATTGTAATACATTTTACAAAAATCACAATAAGTACAAATATTACTACAAAATGGAATATGAATGTATACTGCTTTCACATTATCACCATCAACATTTTATCATAAAAAAAGATAATCTTACAATTATCTTCTAAAATTAGTAATAGGTTCTTGTTCATATGTATATGTTTTTGCATCGTTATAATATTGTTTTTCTAAATTAAACAATCTTAATTTTATTAATACTTGTAGATACTTATTGTAATCAACATTTGGTAACAATTCCATAATATGATCAATAAGTTCATTTCTTGTACAATTATAATTTTTAGCAACTTTACTAATATTTTTACCACTTAATATATCATCAGCAACATTTAAAATATCTCTTGCATGTGGCAATTCATAAAAAGCTTCATCATCTCTTTTTTTCTTTTCTAACAGTTGTTCAAAATATTCACGTTGTTCCTTTGTTGTTTTAGAACCATTAAATTCATCTAAAACTTTTTTTACTTCTGAATATAAGTTTCTATCTAAATCTTTAGAAAGATGTGTAGAAAGCTTTCCTCTACTTATATTATAACCACTTAGTGTTATAGCTTGATTTAATGTCAATTTATAACTAATAATTAGATGTGCGATTATATTAACATAATAGTTAGTAACTTCTTGTTTTCTTTTACCACTATTTAAATAATTAATACAAGAAATCACTTGATATAAATCATAGTCTATTTCTTTTAATCTTTTTTTCCATTTAGTAATAGTAGCCGGATTAACCGCATAAGCTTTTGCAACTTCAATATTAGAAAGATTTTTTTCAGCTTGTAAATTAAAAGCGTTTAATATTTTTTCATCTCTATCCATATCTATCGCTCCTTTAAGTCAAATAATACTATATCATATTTTAAACTATTGTCAAGCTAATCTTCATCCATACTTAATACTGAAAGGAAGGCTTCTTGTGGAATTTCGACACTACCAACCATCTTCATTCGTTTCTTACCTTCTTTTTGTTTTTCAAGAAGTTTTCGTTTACGTGAAACATCTCCACCATAACATTTAGCTAAAACGTCTTTACGAACAGCTTTAACATCAGCACGGGCAATAGCTTTATTTCCAATAGCTGCTTGAATTGGAACTTCAAATTGTTGTCTTGGAATTAATTTCTTTAAATTATTTACAATTGCTTTTCCACGATTATAAGCAAAATCTTTATGAACAATAACACTTAAAGCATCAACAACTTCACCATTTAATAAAATATCCATCTTAACTAAATTACTTTCTTTATATCCAATTAATTCATAATCAAAAGAAGCATAGCCTTTGGTAATTGATTTTAACTTATCAAAGAAATCATAGACTATTTCTGAAAGTGGAATATCATAGTGGATATTAACACGAGTTTGATCTAAATATTCCATTGAAACATAACTACCACGTTTATTTTGACATAATTCCATAATTGCACCAATATATTCAGCTGGTACAAAAATGTTAGTACGTATATATGGTTCTTCAATTTTTTTAATACGTACACGATCTGGCATTTTTACTGGACTATCAACTAAAACATGTGATTCATCGGTAAGCGTTACATCATAAATAACAGATGGACTAGTTGCAATTAAACTTATACCAAATTCTCTTTCAATACGTTCTTCAATTATCTCCATATGTAGAAGTCCTAAGAAACCACAACGAAAACCAAACCCTAAAGCTTTACTTGTTTCTGGTTCAAATTCTAAAGCGGCGTCATTAAGTTTTAATTTTTCTAAAGCTTCTCTTAAATCTGGAAATTTAGAAGATTGGGTTGGATAAAGTCCACAGAACACCATTGGCTTCATTGGTTTATAACCGTGTAGTGGTTTTATAGCTGGATTACTATCCAAAGTAATAGTATCCCCTACTTTAACATCACTAATATCTTTAATACTAGCGCTTAAGAACCCAACCTCTCCAGTAGTAAGTTTATTTTTTTCTTGTTCCTTTGGTGTATGAACTCCAAGAGCAGTTACTTCATAAGTAGCTCCAGTGGCCATCATTTTAATTTTATCACCAACTTTAACTTCACCATTAACAATACGAATACTAGCAATAATACCACGATAAGCATCAAAATAACTATCAAAGATTAATGCTTGAAGAGGTTCCTCTTTTTTACCTGTTGGTGCGGGAACTTTTTTGATTACAGCTTCTACTAATTCTTTAATACCAATACCATTTTTAGCACTTGTTAAAATTATTTCATCTTCATCAAATCCTAACGTGTCCATTAATTCTTGTTTTACTTTATCAGGATCAGCATTAGGTAAATCAATTTTATTAATTACTGGAATAATCACTAAATTACTATCTAAAGCTAAATAAAGATTAGCAAGTGTTTGTGCTTCTATTCCTTGGGCTGCATCTACTACAAGAATTGCTCCCTCACAAGCAGCCAAACTACGACTTACTTCATATGAAAAGTCTACATGACCTGGTGTATCAATTAAGTGAAGTAAATAATCTTCACCCTCATATGTATAATTTAGCGATACCGCATTAAGTTTAATAGTGATACCACGTTCTCTTTCTAAATCCATACTATCAAGTAATTGGTCTTTCTTTTCCCTTTCAGTAATTGCCCCAGTTACTTCTAAAATACGATCAGCTAAAGTACTTTTACCATGATCAATATGGGCAATTATTGAAAAATTTCTAATATTTTCTTGCTTCATAAACTTCACCTTTTATAATTATATAATAAACTTTCAAAAAATCAAAGAAAAAAAGAGATAAATTAATATCTCTTAATACATCCAGATTGAACCTAAGATAATAGCAAGTAAGATATATAATACAACAAGAATTACATATCCATTACCATTATTAATTGTTTCAACTGGTTGTTGGTTGTTTCCACAAGCCATATAAGTACCTCCTTTTTAAATATAAGCACCAAGTATAATGATTAAAAGAATAAATAAAACTAAAACGATAGCTGCTCCGCTAACTCCATTATTACACATGTAACATTCCTCCTTTTTTTATCTTTTCACAGTATTCTATGGCAATTTTATAAATATGTGAGTACTTATAGGAAAAAATATTGTATTTTCGAATTTTTTTTGATAAGATATTAAATGTATGATGAAGGGAGAATATATGAAAAAGAAAGTATTAATAACAAGTTTATGTGCACTTCTATTACTTACTGGATGTGGACAAAAAGCCAAATTAAAGGATGGTAAAGAAGTTGTTGCTGAAATAGAAGGAAAAACTATTACAGCTGAAGATTTATATGATGAACTAAGAAGTCAAGGTGGTTCTACTGTATTAATTAATATGATTGATGAGTTTATTGCAAATAAAGAAATTGAAACTGATGAAGCTGCAACTGAATATGCTAATAATCAATTATCTAATTTAAAAGCACAATATGAACAATCTGGAATGGATTTTAAAGAAGCTTTAACTAGTGCTGGTTATAAAAGTGAAAGCGAATTTAAAGAAGTTTTAGTTTTAGATTATAAGAAAAATAAAGTTGTTGAAAATTATTTAAGCGATGAATTAACAGATGATGAAATCAACGAATACTATGAAAATGAAGTATTTGGAGAAATGACTGTTAAACATATTTTAATCAAACCAGAAACTAATGATGATATGACTGATGAAGAAAAAGAAGAAGCTGAAAACAAAGCCAAAAAAACAGCTGAAGAAGTTATTAAAAAATTAGATGAAGGTGCTAAATTTGATGATTTAGTTAAAGAATACTCTGATGATGAAGGTTCTAAAGATAATAATGGTTTAATTGAAAACTTTACTAAAGATGGTGTTGTTTCTGAATTCTGGGAAGCATCTTTAAAATTAAAAGATAAAGAATATTCTAAAGAACCAGTTAAGAGTGAATATGGATATCATGTAATTTATCGTGTAAGTCAAAAAGATAAACCAAAACTTAAAGATGTAAAAGATGATATTAAAGAAAAATTAGTTGAAGAAAAACTTAATACAGACACTGAACTTGCAACAAAAACTTGGGTTGAAATTCGTAAAAAATACAAATTAGATATCAAAGATGACGATCTAAAAAATACATATAATGATTCAATAAAATAGTCGAAAGACTATTTTTTTATAAAAAAAAAGCTACTAACCTAAATTAGTAACTTTTTTCTTTATTTTGTTAAATTATTATTATAATTTTTTCAATTTAATTAAACCACAATTTTGTATATTATTTTTTAACTTTACATAATTTATTATTTTCGCTGATTTTATTAACTTTATTTATATTTAATACTGGATACATAGTAATAATATTTTTAGTATCATGAATTGTTATTACTTTAACAATATTAGTTTTTTGTTCTAAACATATACCTATATTTTCTGCAAATTCAATTAAATAGTCATCAGTAACACCAACTTTATGTGGAATAGCATTTTTTAATCGTAAATTGATTTCATAAAATAATTCTTCAATTTTTATATCAGAATTAAATACTGAATGAACTTTTTTATTCTCTATTTTATGCAAATGTAATCTTACGTGTTCTTTTGCTCTTTCTATACTATAGTTACTACATTGAGAAGTAAAATAACTATTATAATTTAAGTCAATATTATTAGTAAGTAAATTAGCCACAAATTTAAAATTATCGAATTCTAAATTTGAGGATAATTCTTTTATAATATCATAATCACGTTCTAAAAAAGCTAAAATAAACAATTCACTTATGGCATAATTTTTACTTGAGGTATTTAATAATGATTCAAAATATTCTCGTGCTTTTTCTATGTTTTCTTCATTTACTGCCAGTTTTCCTAATTCTAATATAGCATAATTTTTACTTTTTGTATTTAACATAGATTCAAAATATTCTCGCGCTTTTTCTATATTCCCTTTACTTTCTTCCAATATTCCTAACTCTAACATTGCATAATCTTTACTTGGGGTATTTAATAATGATTCAAAATATTCTTGTGCT
>CALVZI010000033.1 GCA_944372485.1 uncultured Bacilli bacterium | reverse complement strand
CTCATAAAATAAACAAACACATTTACAAACATACTTATACACCACAATTTACTTGCTCTGAAGAAAATCAAATGGTTAATGTAGATTGTGGAAGTTGTAGTCAATTTCAATAAAAATATGTTATAATAAATATATAAAGATATATTATAATTAGGAGGTAGGAAATGTACAAAATATCAAATTTTACAGATAATAATGATGTAAGAATCATTGATCAAATGGGGGCTTTTCAAGTTATTGAATATACTAAAGATTTAAGTGTTCAACCAGAAAATGCTCAAGTTAGTTATTTTAGTAGTGCTATGAATCTTAGAAAGAAACAGGTAATATGTAATCTTGCTGTTTCTCCAATAACATTACAAGCAGGTGCAATGCAATGGATGGTAGGAAATGTTAATGCTACAACAGGTGTTAAAGGAGTAGGGGATTTATTCTCAAAAGCAGTTAGAGGTAAAGTTACCGGAGAATCTGCAATCAAACCAGAATATACAGGGAATGGACAAATAGTTCTAGAACCAACATATAAATATATATTATTATTAAATTTAGCTGATTGGAATGGTTCGGTTGTTTTGGATGATGGTTTATTCTTAGCATGTGAATCTACACTTAAACAAAAAGCTGTGATGCGCAGCAATTTATCATCAGCAGTAGCTGGTAATGAAGGATTGTTTAATTTAGGAATTATTGGTAATGGAGTATTATGTTTGGAATCACCTTGTCCAAAAGAAGAACTTATTGAAATTGTTTTACAAGATGATGTTGTTAAAATTGATGGTAACATGGCTATTGCTTGGAGTGGTAGTTTAGAATTTACTGTAGAACGTGCTGGAAAAAGTTTAATTGGTTCTGCAGCTAGTGGTGAAGGTTTAGTAAATGTTTATCGTGGAACTGGAAAAATATTGATGGCTCCTGTTGATAAATTAAATTATCATTAATTTGTAATAAATGCATAATATATTGAAAAATAAGAGTTAATCTCTTATTTTTTTCAACTATTAATTATTATTTTATATTATTTTTTATGGTATAAAATTTGTGATATACTTATATTGGAGTGATAAGCAATGAAAAGATATGATAAATATGAAGATTGGAAAGAAGTTATAAGCAAAAATAATCCCCAAATACCAAATTATATTTCAAGTGAATGGTTACAAAATAATTTATTAGATAGAAAGAGTTATTTTAGAAATTGGGGTTTTTGTTTCGAGAATCTTAGTAATTGTAAATTTGAAGAAAATATTAATTATAATATTATTAGAAATGTACCATTTTCAACCAAGACTATTTTTCCTAAAGAGAATCCTTTTGTGTTAACTAAAGATATGTTTTTAGTTGATGATGATGTTCGCAAATTACATGAAGAAGGAATTAACGGTGAAGGAATTAATGTTGCAGTAATAGATTTTGCTTTTGACACTATTCATGATGAATTAAAAGAATGTTTAGTTTATCAAAAAAACTGTAGAGATGATTATGAAGTTCATTTTCATGGTTCGACTGTTGCTACTCAACTATGTGGTAAAAATTTAGGTGTTGCACCTAATGTTAATCTGTGGTTTTATGGAACAGGTCAGGGAGCAAAAAAAATTATTGTTGATAATTATAAAGCACTAAAAGATATTTATGAGCAAAATAAAAAAGGTGCAAATATTAAAATAATAAATATATCAGGTTCACGACATAGAGAAAATAGTGAATATATGAATATTTATAAAAAACTTTTAGATCAAGGGTGTTATATTATAGATTCACTTGTATTTGGTGATAAATTTACATCTATAAATCAAGATCCTATTACAAAAGATTATTACTATTCAGATGGGCAAGTATTAGGGATGGAACAATATAAGTATTATAATCATATAGCAATTCCAACTGGGGGTAAAATGACACCATTAGTTACAACAACAAATGAATATTTATATTGCGGCCAAGCAACATATAGTTGGGCAATACCTAAACTTAGTGGTTATTTTGCACTTGCACTTCAAGTTAATAATAATTTGACATATGAAGAATTTGAACAATTAGCCATTGAAACAGCAAAAGAAATTAATGGTATAAAAATTTTTAATATAATTGGTATTATAAAAAAAATAAAACAAAACATGGTGGCTTATAATAAAATTAGTTATTAAATAATAATTTTGATGAAATGAGAGTGTAATAATGAATTTAAAAAATAGTTTTAAAGATTGTGATTTTTATTCTTTAGGTGAAGATAGTAAAATTAGTTGGTTAAATGGTTTGTTAATTAATGTTCCTGCTAATGAATTATTTAATTTTGGTTATATTTTGTATTTACCTGAAAATATGAAAGAACAAACAACTTTAATTGTTGAAGGAAGTAATGTTAATGGTTCAACTGATAGTATTACAGAGGCAAAAGAAAAGGTTCTAAAAACAGGATTATATCCAGCTTTACCAATTTATGAAATAGCGAATAAATTAGGGTTACCAGTTTTATATCCGTTATTTCCAAGAATTTATAATGGAGAAGAAACTATTTATAATCACATGTTAGCAACCAATTCAATTACTGAAAATACACCAAAATTAAAAGAATATGGATTAGAGCGTGTTGATTTACAATTATTATCAATGTTTAATGATACAAGAAAAAGATTGAAAGATTCAGGAATTTATATTGATGAAAAATTTATCATTGATGGATTTTCTGCATCTGCTAAGTTCGCTAATCGATTTACAATTTTACATCCAGAGTATATTAAAATGTGTATTGCAGGAGGCGTTTCTGGTATTTTAACTTTGCCTATAAAAGAATTTAATAATCAAAAATTACTATGGCCAGTTGGTTTAGGTAATATAGAAGAATTAACTGGTAAAGAATTTAGGGTTGATAAAATAGAACAATTTAAGCAAGTACCACAAATGTATTATATGGGAGGACAAGATAATAACAATCCTTTTATATTTGATGAACATTATGAACCATGTTATAAAGGAATGATAAACAAAAAAGAATTGGAGCAATTATATCAAATATTTGGTGATTCAATGAGCGAAAGATGGAAAAAGTCACAAGTGTTATACAAAAAATTAGGTGTGAATTCATCTTTTCATACTTACGAAAGTTTTGGCCACGATCCACGACCTGCACGACAAGATATTTTATTAGAAATAGAGAAGTTACTAAACAATGAGAAGATAGATGTTAAAAATAGATAAATATATCATATGTTTTTAAGTATATTTTTGTATTACATGAAAAAGATGCTATAATAGCAAATAAGAGGTGGTAGTATGAGTATTTTAACAAGTGCTAGTAGTAGATCTGTTAGTAGAGGATATGATTATTATAAACATCATAAAGTTCATAATATATACCAAGTAAACGAAAATGAATATGAAGCTTATGTTGATGGAAGTTTAAAAGATCCATATTATGTCAAAATTAATATTGAACATCCAAGAAAATCTTATTGTGATTGCCCACATGCAAATGGTAATAGAACGTGTAAGCATATGATAGCTTTATATTTTGAATTATTTCCGGAAGAAGTAGAAGATTATGAATCATGGTTAAATAGTGATTATGAAGAAGAATATGATGAAGATTATGAAGAATATGATGATTATTATAATGATGATTTTGAGAAGCCATTGTTTTTTGATTTTGTTTTAGATAGTTATGTTAAATCTTTAACAAAAGAAGAATTACAAAAAATATTAAAAGATGAATTATTAAAAAATGCAGAAGATTCTTATTATAATTATTTAGAAAAAGAATATAAAAAATTTTTAAATAAGGGTGGTGAATCATTAAAATATTTAAATGAATTAAATAAAAGAATTAAAGAGTATACTAATATTTATTTTTCAGAATATAATTATAGAAAATTTGATGAAATAATATTAAAACAATCTGACAAAAGAAAAATTTGGGAGTTATATGATAATAAAGAATATAGAAAAATAATAGATGATATATTATTAGTTCCTGAACTTGCTGTATATGATAAATATGATTGGGTTGCAAATTTTTATCGTGAAAATAAAAAACAAGAAGAATTAGAAAAATTTATATCAGATTTAAATTATTATTTAAATAGTTTAAAACATTATAGTATAAAAAATAATATTCCAAAATCTAATATTTTAATTACTATATTTTTATTAAAAAAATATTCAATAAAAGAACTAGCTGAGTCACTTTTAAATAATGCTAAATATTCAAAATATATTGAGTATGTTATTGAAAATACATATGATTTTAATTTGTTATATAAAGAATTTATAAAACTTATTAATAAAAATTATTATAAAAATAAAATGTATATACCAAATGTATTATTAAAATTTTATTTTTATTCAGACTATAATAAAGATATATCTTTTGATTATAATTTATTTGGATTTCTTTGTTTAGGTGATATTGATTATTTAAAATATTTGAATATTGATTTATCAAAAGAGGAAATAATAAAGTGTATCGAAGAAAAAACTTCAAATATTAATCTTCTTGCTAAATTATATAATTTTTTTAACGAAGATGAAAAACTATATAATTTAATTTCTAATAAAAACCAAAAATATTTATTTTCACAATATATTGAGTTATTAAAAAATAATTATAGTGATAAATTATATGATTATTTTTATAATGAATTTAATATAGTTTTGACTGAAGGTAAAAAAAGAGAAGTTTATCATAGAGCATCTCAATATATTAGGGCAATATCAAAATTAAATAATGGTCAAGAATTAGTTAATGATATAATTAATAATTTAAAAATGTCTAATTATAATAAATGTACAGCTTTATTTGAAGAAATTGAAACTGCTCTTAATAATTAAATTACAGTATATAATATTATTTTTAAACTATTTAGAAATGTGATAAAATATTAGTATAATAAATTTTAATTTTTATCTTAAAGGAGAAAACAATGAATGTAGAACATTTAAAAAAAGAATTAATTGAACAGAAAAAGACAAAATTTAAAGGAAATATTTATCATTTTTCCCAAATTAATTTTTCTTATAATTCTAATAAAATAGAAGGTAGTAGATTAACTGAAGAACAAACTGAAGCAATATTTGATACATCAAGTTATATTCCAAAAAGTGATAATTTAATTAAATTAGATGATTTAATTGAATCAAAAAATCATTTTAAATTATTTGATTATATAATAGATAATATTGATAAAAAATTAACTAAAGAAATGCTTATTGAAATGAATACAATTTTAAAAAAGGGAACAAGTGATGAAGATAACCATAGATATAATATAGGTGGTTTTAAAATAGTACCAAATATAATTGGTTTAGTTAATGTTATTAATACTAGTAGTCCAGAAGATGTAGAAAAAGATCTTGATAAATTATTAGATGAATATAACAAAAAGGAAAAAATATTGTTAGAGGATATTATTGATTTTCATGTAAGATTTGAAACAATACATCCATTTAGTGATGGCAATGGTAGAGTTGGAAGAATAATTATGTTTAAAGAATGTTTAAAAAATAATATTATGCCATTTATTATTTTAGATAAGCACAAAGAATATTATATGAGAGGATTAAAACAGTATAATCAGGATCCTAAATTTTTAATTGATACTTGTTTAAATGCTCAAGATATATATGAAGATATATGTAATCAACTTTTAAATTTTGATGTTGATTAAAAAAATTAATTTTTAGATATCAAGGAGATGTTAAATGAAAGCGCTAACCATTAAACAACCTTGGACTTCATTAATTGTAGATGGTTATAAAAAATATGAGTTTAGAGGTTGGAAAACAAAATATCGTGGAAAAATATTAATTCATGCAGGATTATCTTTAGAAAAAGATATGGTTGAACGTTTTGAAAAATATAATTTAGATTATATTTTAGGAGCTATTATTGGTGAAGCTGAATTAGTTGATTGTATATTAGTAGATAATAAATTTAATGAAGAGTTAAGAAAAATTGACCCTATAGTTTATGGTAGAAGTAATCATGTGGAAAACTATGCGTGGAAGTTAGAAAATATAAAGAAATATGATAAACCAATTTATGTAAAGGGTAAATTAGGATTATGGAATTATGGAGGAAATATGGAGCACAAAATGAAATTACAAGATGGTCCATTTAAAGCTATAAAAAATGGATTTAAAACAATTGAATTAAGACTTTATGATGAAAAAAGAAAATTGGTAAAAATAGGGGATACTATAGAATTTACTAACGTACTTGATAACGAAAAAATAAATGCTCAAGTTACTAATTTACATTTATATCCTAGTTTTGAAGAATTATATAAACATTTTGATAAAATTTCTTTAGGATATAATGAAGAAGATGTTGCTAGTTATAAAGATATGGAACTATATTATTCTAAAGAAGAACAAAGTAAATATGGAGTAGTTGGAATTGAGATAAAATTAAAAAAATAAGAGTTTTCTTATTTTTTAATTTTAATGTATTCTATGTGACTTTTAAATAAAAAGTTAAAATTTGAAAATAATCTTGAAGTTTTACTTAATTTAGTAATTCCACCACTAATAATATGAATAGATTTATCATAATTTAATTTACCTCTTGTATAATTAGGAAATAAAATTTTTCTTGGACTTATTAAACCATAATTATTTTTAAATTTATCTTCTAAAAAAGTAGGAAATAAGCCATTATGAGTATGTCCTGATAAAATTAAATCAAAATTAATATTTTCAAGTTTATTTATAAGTAGGGGACTATGTACTAATAAGATATTAAAATCATTATTATTTTTAATTTTTATTTTATTAAATTCTTCTTTTAAAATATTTATGTCTTCTTTTTTCTTTTTATTATAATAATAATTAAATGGTAAATTAAATTCATAAAAGTTTATTCCTAAAATATTAGTAGAGTTATTATCAAGTAAAGTACAATTAGGAATATCTTTTAAAATATCTTTTAATATTTTTTTATTACCTTCTATTTCTTTATGCTTTTTTAAATACATAATATCATGGTTTCCATAACCAACAATTATTGGTGCAATAGAACTTAATCTTGTAAAGAACTTTTTAATTTTATTTATTACTTGATTATTGTTTACTTCATTATTAGAATCAAGTATATCTCCTAAAACGCATATTAAATTTGGTTTATTATATTTAATATTAGTTATTGTTTCTTCTAATATTTTATCTTTTATTTTTGAACTAAAATGGATATCTGAAATTAAAGCTATTTTAGTTTCTTTTTTAATTTTATTATTATTTATTTCATAAAAATTATTCTTTATCATAATACTCCTATCTAAGATATTCTTCTAATGTTAAGTTATTTTCATATATTTCTTTTGCACTCTTTATACCAACATAACGATAGTGCCATGGCTCATATTTAAACCCTGTAATGTGTTCTTTACCTTTAGGATATCTTAAAATGAAACCATATTTATGTGCGTTTTTTTTCATCCAATTAAATTCTATACTATCTTCAAATATATTATAATCTAAGTTAGATCCCATTACATCAACGGCAAGTCCTGTTTGATGTTCTGAATGACCTGGTCTAGCAGAACATTTATCTGCATATTCTAATCCTTTTGTATCAACATAGTGATTATAAAGTTTGTATTGGTAATCATAATCTCTATATGCTGAAACAGCAATTATTTTAAAACCAAGTATTTTTGCGTCCATACTTAATTTTTCAAAGGTAACTTTTGCCTCATGAATTAATTTTTTATTTTCATAAGCATATTCAGTAGATATAGATTCTAAATTATTTGGTATAAAGTTCTTATCTAAAAAATTATTTTTATTTACTAAAACATTTAAACTATGCCCATTTTCTATTTTTTTAGGATTATAATAAAATTTAGTAAATAAAGGTTTATCATAAGTAAGGGTTAAACATAATAATATAAAAATGATTATTGAAATTGCTTTTTTCATAAAATCACCAATATATTATATGTTTTTATAAGAAAAATGGAACTATTGTCCATTTTCAACATAGTATGCATAATATTCTTCAAATGTTATTCCGAGTTCATGAATTTTTGTTGCGGCTTCAACCCCAACATAACGATAATGCCATGGTTCATAACTGTAACCAGTTATATACTGATTTTCATTATCATATCTTAAAATAAAACCATATTTATGTGCATTATCTTGCATCCATTCAAATTCTTTAGTATTTTCAAAAGTATCAAAGTTAGTACTAGCAGAAACCATATCAATTGCAAGTCCTGTTTGATGTTCAGAATGTCCTGGACGTGCTGAATACTTCTCAGCCCAAGCAAATCCGTGTTGTTGAACATATCTATTATAAAGGGATTCTTGAGTCGCATAACTACGGTAAGCACTATTTATTTTAAAAGTATAACCTAACTTTTTAGCTTCATCAGTCATTTCTTTAAAGTGTTCAGCAGTTTCTCTAGTTGCTAAATAACTTGTTCCATTTAAAGATACTAAATCTTCTGGAACATAAGTAGAACTTAATTTATAATATTTATTAGTAATTATTAAATTGTTTTTACTTAAATCAGTATCTTTAATATTGGTATAATATTCATTATCGATATTACTATTTACATCTTTAATAACTTCAGTAGTGCTTATTTCATTATTATTATTATTACTATAATTTATATATCTTTCTAAGTTGTCTTTAATAAAGAATTGTTCTTTAGTTAAAGATATAATTTTGTTAGAATAGGGGATATCTAGTTTATCAATATCCATATTTACTAAATAAACAACTTCTTCTAAATCATCAGTTTCATTATAATTTAAATAACGTTCTAAATTATCAAACTTAAATTCTTTAATTCTAATTAGATTTAATATTTTAGTATCATATTCAAAGTTTAATAATTTGTTTAATTCTTCTTCACTTAAATTATTTTTTAAGGTTTTATAATCATCTTCACTATAACCTTTTTCTATTAATTTATATTCAGTAGTTTGTTTATATTTATCTTGTTCATATTTATTATAAGCAAATATACATAATAAAATTAATATTGTAATTATTAAAAGCGCAGTTATAATTTTTTTAATTTTTAATTTTCTTTTCTTTTTTCTCATATTATCACCATAATAATTATACTACAAAAATGGCATAAAAAAAATTAATTCGAATTTGAATTAATTTTTATTTCCACCAGCAATATAATATGCATAATATTCATCAAAAGTAATTCCTAATTCATGGATTTCTGTTGCAACATCTACACCAACATAACGATAGTGCCATGATTCATAACTATATCCTGTTATATCTTCTTTATCTTTAGGATATCTTAGAATAAATCCATATTTATGAGCATTTTGTTGTAACCATTTAAATTCATCAGAATTTTCAAAATCATTCATGTTACTATTATAAGTTACAATATCTAAAGCTAGTCCAGTTTGATGTTCTGAGTGACCAGGACGTGCCGCAACACTATCAGCCCATTCTTCTCCTTGACTATTAGCATATTGATCCCATAATTCTTTTTGAAAATTATAATCACGATAAGCAGAAGTTATTATTAAATATAAATCTTCTTCTTTAGCTGCATTATACATTGAAATAAATTTTTGATATACTTCATTACTTATTTCATTATCACCATAACAGTATTTTACAGAAATATCAGTAATATCGTCTGGTTTATAATTTTCATCTAAAGCGTTATATTTATTTACTAATAATAATTCTTTTTTACTAGTATCAGTCTTTTTTACATCTTCATAGTGATCTTCATTTGCTTGTACGTTAACCATGGCAACGGCATGACTAAAATCCCCATCACTTTCATCATTATAATATTCTACATAAGTATCTAAGTTTTTAAACATAAAATATTTTTCTTTAATAAAATCATCATATAGATCATTATATTTTTTATTTAAAATTGTTTCAACTTGTTCATCAGTTAATTTATCTAAGATAGTAGTTATTTCATTTTCTTTATAACCCACTTTTGCAAGTTTATATTCATAACTATTTATTTTTTTATAGTAATTAAATCCTGCAATAGAAAGTCCAATTACAATAACAAGTACAATTAATGCATATATAACGCCTTTCTTTACTTTTCTTTTTTTGCGATAATAAACATGATTTCCTTCCATAACCTCACCCTAACTATATTATAAACAATTGTTTAATAAAAAACAATATTTATTACTAAATAAAAAAATATTGTACATACTAAAATTAGTATGAACTAAAAGGGTGATTATAATGTATTTATTTTTAACATGTTTAAAAATTTTTTGTGCACGTATATTAGATGTATCTTTAGGAACAGTAAGGACAATTGTTACTGTTAAAGGTGAGCGGTTACTCGCATCTTTAGTTGGTTTTGTTGAAGTCATAATTTGGTATGTTATTGTTAAAGAAGTTTTAAATACGCCAGAAAATAGTTTATGGTTAGGTATTTCTTATGCATTTGGTTTTGCGACAGGAACATATATTGGTTCATATATTTCAGAAAAATTTATAAGTGGTAATTTTGGTGTTCAAGTTATAACTAGTAATAATTCAATGGCTTTAGTTTATGCTTTAAGAGAAGCGGGGTATGCAGTTTCAGTTATCGATGTTCGAGGTAAAAATGAAGGTAATAAACATTTACTTTTTATTGAAATAAATAAAAAATCATTTAATCATCTAAATAAATTAATAAAAGAAGTTGATAAAGAAGCTTTTGTTGTTGTAAATGAAACTAAATTTGTATTAAATGGTTATATTAAATAAGCATAAGTTTATTTTAAATTCATATTTTTTATTAGAGGTGAAATATGAAGAAATTTTTGGTATTAATTTTGTTATTAATGAATTTATGTGTTCCAATTAGTGTTCAAGCCGAAGAAGATACTTTAAAACTGGCAGAAAAAGCTGGTTCAGCTATTTTAATTGAGGCTTCCAGTGGTAAAGTAATATATGAGAAGAATGCAGATGAAAAGTTACCACCTGCTAGTATGACTAAAATGATGAGTATGCTTCTTATTATTGAAAAGGTTGATTCGGGTCATATAAAATGGGATGATATAGTTACTGTAAGTGAAAATGCTTCAAGTATGGGTGGAAGTCAAATATTACTTGAAACTGGTGAAAAAATGTCTGTAAGTGATTTATTTAAAGGTATAGCTGTTGCGAGTGGAAATGATGCCGTAGTTGCTCTTGCCGAATATACTTATGGTAGTGAAGCAAACTTTGTTAATGCAATGAATAAAAAAGCAAAAGAATTAGGACTTAAAAATACAAGTTTTAAAAATCCTCATGGATTAGATGCAGCTAATCACTATTCTAGTGCAAGAGATATGGCAACAATTGCTATGGAATTATCTAAACATCCTGATATATTTAACTATACTTCTATTTATGAAGATTATTTAAGAAAAGATACTGATCGTAAAATTTGGTTAGTAAATACAAATAAATTAGTTCGTTTTTATGATGGTGTTGATGGAATGAAAACGGGGTATACAGAAGAAGCTGGATATTGTTTAACGGCAACAGCTAAGAAAAACGGCATGCGTTTAATTGCCGTTGCTATGAATGAACCTGATAGTAATACAAGAAATTCAGAAGTAACAAATATGCTTAATTATGGTTTTTCTAATTATTACGCAGAAAGTGTTATTACAACTAAAACTAATTTAGGTAAAGTAGAAGTTATTAAAGGAAAAGATAAATATGTAACAATTGTACCTAAAGAAAATGTTTCAATAATTAATGATAAGTCTAAAGATAAAATTAAAGCAAATTATGAAGTTAAAATAGATGATGTTGTAGCTCCTGTAAAAAAAGGTGATAAAGTAGGAACTTTAATATTAAAAGAAGATGGAGTTAAAACTAAAGAGATTGATCTTACTGTTAAAAATGATGTTAAAAAAGCTAACTTTATAGAGTTATATTCACGTTATTTAAAAGATATGATAGCTGGTGAAATTAGTTTTAAAGCTTAAAAGTTTAGAAATCTAAACTTTTTTTGTTTATAAAAAAGGATTTAGAAAACTTTTGTAGTATATAATTGTAGGAGGTAAAAAATGCGCAAAATATTTTTAATTTTGGCAGTATGTTGTATGTTTATTGGAATAAAAAGGGTAGATGCTGGTAGTTATGATACTAGAGTAGATATAGATTGGTTAAATAATGTTTATGCGAATCGGAAAGTAGGTGGGCTTAACTATTATAATCAAGTTGGTTTGATATATGCGAATGGAGTTTTAAGTTATTGTTTAGAGTCAACAAAATTTATTACTGAAGATACTTATCATTCAACAATTGATTTTAGTAGTAAATTAAATAATAACCAAAAAGAGTATATCTCATTACTTGCTCATTATGGATATGGTTATCCTAATCATTTAAGTAAAGAATATTATATGGCAACACAAGAATTAATATGGGAATATCTAGAAGGTATTGATGTTTATTTTACAACTGAATCTAAAGGTAATGGTAGTATTATAAACATTGATTCATATAAACAAGAAATAATTAATTTAGTTAATAATCATAATATTTATCCATCTTTTAAAGATAAAACTTTAACTTATAAAGAAGGGGCATATATTAGTAGTGCTGATTTAAATGGGGTAATTGATAGATATGAAACAGTGGAAAACTATGATGGTTTTAAATTAGATTCAAAAGGTTTTTCTTTTCACACTAAAGGTTATGGAACTTATACTTTTAGATTAAAGTTAAAAGAACATAATCAAGTTGCTTTCTTATACTACAATGGTGATTCACAAACAATTGGAAGTTTTTCTCTTAGTAATAATAAAGAATTTTCTTTTAAAATTATTTTAGAACCAATGGCTCATAAATTAAAATTACAAAAGATAGATAAATATACTAAAGAACCAATTAAACAAGATGGTATATCTTTTAAAATAAAAAAAGAAGATGGAACTTATATTAATGATGGACAACCATTTACAACCAATCAAGATGGTTATATATTAACTAATAATCTTTTACCTGGTACTTATATTATCGAAGAAATAAATACACCTAATGGTTATTATGGAATACCAGAAATGAAAGTAACTATTGATATAAATACTAGTTTAATAGATAATTATTTTTATTTAGAATATGGTAATGTTCCATTTAAAAGTAAAATAAAGATAAAAAAAGAAGGTTTAAGTTTAATTAGTTATAAAGATAATAAGTTTAATTATGTAAATAAAAATTTAGAAGGAATTGAATTTGATGTTTATGCTTTAGAAGATATTAGTGATGGCTATTATACTTATTATAAAAAGGGTGATATTGTCGAACACTTAGTTACAAACTCTGAAGGAATAAGTTATAGTAAAGAATTACCTTATGGAACTTATTGTATTAAAGAAACTAAGACTTTAAATCAATATAAATTAGATGATGAATGTAGAAAAGTTATTTTAGATAAACCAGAAGGTACTGAGATAGAGTATAGTAATGTTGATATTTTTAATGAGAGAGTTAAAACTAAATTAACTATAAAAAAAGTTGGTGAAGAATTAAAAGTAAAAGATAATTTATTTTATTATGAAGAAAAAGTTTTAGAAAATATTGAATTTAATCTATATGCTTTAGAAGATATAATTGAAAATGATCAAATAATAATAAAAAAGAATGAATTAATAAATACTTATAAAACTAATAATGAAGGTATAATTGAAATTAATGATTTACCATATGGTAAGTATTATTTAAAAGAAACTGTTCCTAATATTTTTGAAGAACAAGACAATAAATATGAATTTGTATTTGATGAGAATAATATAAATCATGAAATAAAGGTTAATAATTATTTAAAAAAAGGGAGTTTACTAATTACTAAAGTAGATGCTGAAACTAATACTCCATTAGAAAATGTAAAATTTGGTTTATATAATTTAAATGATGAATTAATTTATTATGGATTTACTAATAATAAAGGTGAACTTTTTATAGATAATATTGCTTATGGTAATTATTATGTAAAAGAAATTGAATCATTAAGTAATTATGTCAATAATGATAAAAAGTTTATGGTTGAAATTAATGATATTACTAAAAAAGTAGAATTAAAAATAACTAATAAAAAAATAGAGTATCCTAATACAGATACAACTATTAAAACGTCATTTTTTAAAACTATTTTAGTTTTCTTTATAAGTGTTTTTGTATTAAAAAGATATGTTTAAAATAATCAGTTTAATTTTAATTTCTTTATTTTTTATTCCTATTAGTAGTGAAGTAAAATTAAGTGAAAATAAAACATCAACATCTAATAATATATATTTATTGTATGTACCCAAATATAATAAAAACTTTAATATTTCTTTTAATATTAATGATTTAGATAAAAATTTAGTTTGTAGTTTAGAAGAAATTGATTTAAATAAAACTATTTTATTATTTGGGCATAATAATAAAAATGTTTTTAATTTCCTTTATGATTTAGAAATAAAAGATGAATTAATTCTTTATATAAAAGATAAAAAACTAAAATATTACGTTAGTTTTAAAAAAATTATTTCAGTTGATGATAAAAGTTATTTAGATATTTCTAATAATTTAGAGTTACGATTATTTACTTGTACTCTTAATAATAACAAACGATTAGTTGTAATTGCTAAACCAAATGTATAAATAATAATAACTTTCTTGTGTTTTTTATTTAAGTGTTATATAATTATTTTAGAATAAATAGGTGATTATATGAAATTGAATAATAAGGGTTTTGCTGTATCTGGTATTCTATATCCATTATTAATATTATTTATTATGTTATTGATTGGTGTATTAGATATTATGTCTTCTAGAAAAACTGTTTTTGATCAAACTAAAGATGATATAATCACAGAACTTAATGATCCAAATAGTTTAAAGTCTCCTATAATAACAGTAGTTGGAACTAATGTAACAATTTTAAATAATACTAATGTTCCTGGTTTTAATTATGATTTAAAAGAAAATGTAACTGCTGTTGCTTCGGATGGAACTCAAATGTTGAAAAATGAAATAATGGTTCAAACTGAACCTGAATTTAATCAAACTAAAACTGGTACATATGAAATAACCTATATAGTTACTGATAGTAATGGTAAAAGAGCTAGTGCTAGTAGAACAGTTACGGTTGTAGATCAAAAATCTAATGAAAATAGTTGGTACTATGGCTTTACTGGTTCATATGATAAATTAATAATACCAAAAGATGGGTTATATCAAATTCAAGCTTGGGGAGCCAGTGGATATGGTGGATCTTTAGGTGGGAAAGGTGCTTATACACGTGGTGAAATAGAATTAATTGCTAATGATGAACTTTATATGTTTGTTGGTGAAGCTGGTTCAAGAAAGAATAATATTTATAATACTATGAGTGAAAGTTTTAATGGTGGTGGCTCTTATGCTTGTAAAGATATAAGATATACAGCAGGTGGAGCAACAGATATAAGAACTAAGGGTCCAACAACAACTGCTAATGAATGGTCAGATACTGTTAGTTTAGCATCACGAATTATGGTTGCCGCTGGTGGTGGAGCTGCTGGACAAGCAACAAGTGATAATAATCCTGTTATTAAAGGTGGCGATGGTGGAACCTTAACTAGTAAAGGTGGTAATGGTTCTAGTAAAGGAGCTGGTGCTACACAAACAAGCGGATATAGTTTAGGCGCAGGTGAAAGCTTTGGGGCATCATCAAATGAATGTGGAGCTAACAATGGTTCCGGTGGTGGAGGTGGATATTATGGAGGCTATGCTTCAAAATATCCAAGTAGTAGTGGAGCTGGTGGTAGTAGCTACATTTCTGGTTTTGCCGGATGTACTTTATACCCTAATAAAATATTTGATAATGCAGTAATGATACCTGGTGATGCTAATATGCCAAATCATAATGGAGATGGAACTATGGTTGGTAATGACGGAAATGGATATGTAAAAATTTTACAATTAAAGGTTGTAAATGAATAAATTTGTGGTATAATACTAACATAAAAAACGAGGAAGAAGAGGTTTTAAGAAATATTTTAATAGAGAGTTCATGGTTGGTGGAAATGAATAAAATATTCTTAAAATGTAGCTTTGGAGTTAAATATTTGAAATAAGTAGGATATTTCGTATACATGCGTTAAATGTTTGAGGTAATAATTATTACGAATTAAGGTGGTACCACGTAACTTACGTCCTTATTGGATGTGAGTTTTTTTTTGGAGGTAATTATGGAAAAAATAATAAAAGAATATAAAGAATATGTAGATAAATTTAATCAAAGTGATTCACGCATTAACTATAAATGGAATCATTCTTTACGAGTCATGGAGAAAATGCAAATGTTATCTAGAAATTTAAAGCAGAATGAAAAAGATTATTTTCTATCATCAATCATAGGTCTATTTCACGATTTTGGAAGATTTTATCAATTAGATAAATTTGATACATATCAAGATAATGTTTTTGATCATGGTGATTATGGGGCAAATGAATTAATTAAAAATCATAATAAATATAGTATTGATTCTACAATTGACGAAAGAAATATGTTATTTTCAAAAATGATTCAAGATGCTGATAAAGTAGATATTTTAGAAAGTCTTTCTAATAAATTAATTGAGTTTAATGATGATGATAGTAAAATTAGTGATTCAGTTAAAGATTATTTTGATAGTCATAAATTATTGTTATCTAATTTAAAAGAAACAAATAATGATCGAATGATTAGTTTTTTATGTTTTATCTATGATTTACATTTTACTTGGTCATATAATTATTTATATGAACATAAAATATTTGATAAAATATATAATAATTTGAATAACAAAGAAATTTTTAAATATTATTTTGAAAATACAAATAAATATTTAAAGGAAAAAATAGGAGAGTGATATTATGTTAGATAAAAAATATAATTCTAAAGCAGTTGAGGAAAATAAATATCAAACTTGGGTAAAAGAAGATTATTTTACAAGTGGTGATTTATCAAAGAAACCATATGCAATAGTTATTCCACCACCTAATGTTACTGGAAAATTACACTTAGGTCATGCTTGGAATACAACTATTCAAGATATAATGATTCGTTATAAAAGAATGGATGGTTATGATGCATTATGGTTACCAGGAATGGATCATGCCGGAATTGCAACTCAAGCTAAAGTAGATGCAAAATTAAAAGAAGAAGGAATTAACCCACGTGAGATGGATCGTGAAGATTGGTTAAAACATGCTTGGTCTTGGAAAGATGAATATGCAGATAATATTCATAAACAATGGGAAAAACTAGGACTTAGCCTAGATTACACTAAAGAAAGATTTACCCTAGATGAAGGTCTTTCAAAAGCTGTTCGTCATGTTTTTGTAACACTTTATAATAAAGGTTTAATCTATCGTGGAGAACGTATTATTAACTGGGATCCAGTTGCTATGACAGCTTTATCAAATGAAGAAGTTATTTATAAAGATGATGAAGGTGCTTTCTATCATTTAAAATATGAACTTGAAGATAAAAGTGGTTATTTAGAAGTTGCAACTACACGTCCTGAAACTTTATTTGGAGATACTGCAGTTGCAGTTAATCCAGAAGATGAAAGATATAAACATTTAGTAGGTAAAAATGTAATTTTACCAATAGTAGGAAAAGCAATTCCAATTATTGCTGATGAACATGCAGATATGGAAAAAGGAACAGCTTGTGTAAAAATAACACCTGCTCATGATCCAAATGACTTTGAAGTTGGAAATCGTCATAATCTTGAGCGTATTGTAGTAATGAATAAAGATGCAACAATGAATGAAAATGCATTAGGTTATGCTGGTTTAACACGTGAAGAATGTCGTGAAAAATTAGTAGAGGATTTAAAAGAACAAGGATTACTTTTATCAGTTGAAAAAATTGTTCACAGTGTTGGACATAGTGAAAGAACTGATGCAGTAGTAGAACCATATTTATCAAAACAATGGTTTGTAAAAATGCGTCCACTTGCTGATAATGTCTTAGAAAAACAAAAAAATAAAGATACTAAAGTTAACTTCGTTCCAGAAAGATTTGAAAAAATAATGAATCACTGGATGGAAATAACTTATGATTGGTGTATTTCTAGACAACTTTGGTGGGGACATAGAATTCCAGCTTGGTATAAAGGTGATGAAGTTTATGTAGGAATGGAAGCACCAAAAGAAGAAGGTTGGGTACAAGACACCGACGTTCTAGATACTTGGTTTAGTTCAGCTTTATGGCCTTTCTCAACAATGGGATGGCCTGAAAAAACAGAAATGTTAGATAGATATTATCCAAATAATTTATTAGTTACAGGATATGATATTATTCCATTCTGGGTAAATAGAATGACTTTCCAAGGATTAGAGTTTACTGGTTCTAGACCATTTAAAGATTGTTTAAGTCATGGACTTATTCGTGATAAACAAGGACGTAAAATGTCTAAATCATTAGGAAATGGTGTAGATCCAATGGATGTTATTGATAAATATGGTGCTGATTCATTAAGATTTTTCTTAACAACATCAGTTGCTCCAGGAATGGATTTAAGATATGATGAAGAAAAAGTTGCAGCTACTTGGAATTTTATTAATAAATTATGGAATGCAAGTAGATTTGTTTTAATGAACTTAGAAGACTTTGATATTAATAACTATAAATTAGAAAATTTAGAATTAACTGAAAAATGGATTTTAACTAAATTAAATTTATTAATCAAAAAAGTAAGAAAACATTTAGAAGTTTATGAATTTAATGTAGTAGGATCTGAAATATATAATTTTGTATGGAATGATTTCTGTGATTGGTATATAGAATTATCAAAAATAAATATGGATGATGTAAAAAAATCAACGTTACTTTATGTTTTAACTAATATTTTAAAATTATTACATCCATTTATGCCATATGTAACAGAAGAAATATATTTAAAATTACCAGTACATGAAAAATCAATTGTTATATCATCATTCCCAACATATGATGAAAAACAAGTATTTGAAAACATTAATGAATTAGATACTTGTATTGAAATAATTAAGAAAGTTAGAAAAACACGTTTAGAAAATAATATTGATAAAAACTTTAAATTTGTTTACAATCATAAATTGATTAGTGATAATAAAGTGTTAATTCAAAAGATGTTAAAGATTGCTGATGAAAATATGATTTGTGAAAGTAATTATGAGTCAGATTTAAATTCTATTTCACTAGTTGTAGGTGATATTGAATTTACAATTTTATATGATGGTAGTAAAAATGCTGAAGAGCAATTAGAACAATTAAATAAAGAAAAAGAACGTTTAGAAAGTTCTATTGCTAGACGAGAAAAATTATTAAGTAATGAAAATTATGTTTCTAAAGCTCCTGCTAATATAGTAGATCAGGAAAGAAAAAATTTAGAAAAAGAAAAAAATGAATTAGCTTTAATAATGCAAAAGTTATAAAAACAGTGAAGAAGAGGTTTTAAGAAATATTTTAATAGAGAGTTCATGGTTGGTGGAAATGAATAAAATATTCTTAAAATGTAGCTTTGGAGTTAAATATTTGAAATCAGTAGAATATTTCGTATACATGCGTTAAATGTTAGAGGTAATAATTATTACGAATTAAGGTGGTACCACGTAACTTACGTCCTTATAGGATGTAAGTTTTTTTATATATTAGGAAAGTTCTTTACAAAAAGCACCAAGAAGCTATTGACATACATATGTTCGTATGTTAGTATTGATTTATGGTGGTGGTTTTATGAAAATATATAAAGCATATAAATTTAGATTATATCCAAATATAGATCAACAAGAATTAATAAATAAAACTTTAGGGTGTGCTAGATTTG
>CALVZI010000032.1 GCA_944372485.1 uncultured Bacilli bacterium | reverse complement strand
TTAATTCTTTTTTGTATTTCTTCAGTTTCATATTTTGTTAGTTCAATTACTTTGATACCCCCGACTCCCCGTTTTAAAGCTTTATCTTCTAAAATAAATTTTTTATATTCCTCTGTTGTTGTTGCTCCAATACAGCGTATTTTATTGCGTGATAAAGCCGGTTTAAAGATGTTTGCAGCATCAATTGCTCCTTCAGCACCTCCAGCACCTACTCAAGTATGAATTTCATCAATAAATAATATTATATCTTTATTTTCATAGACTTCTTTTAATAATTTACGCATACGATCTTCAAATTCACCACGATACTTTGTACCAGCAACCATAGTAGCCATATCAAGAGAAATAATACGTTTATTTTTTAAATTAATAGGCACTTCACCAAAAGCAATTAATCTAGCAAGTTCTTCAACAATTGCAGTCTTCCCTACACCAGCTACACCAGTTAATATAGGATTATTTTTAGTTCTTCTACTTAAAATTTCAATCATACGATTAATTTCTTCTTCTCTACCAACAACAGGATCTAATTCTTTTTTTAAGGCTAACTTAGTTAAATCTGTTCCAAATTCTTCAATTAATCCATCACTATTTTTTGTTTTAGTATAATTAGTCACCTTATAAGCAAAATTGCTATACAAATCATCTACATCAATATTCATACCAATAAGAATCCTAATTGCAACTCCCTCACCCTCTTCTAAAAGACTAGCAAATAGATGATTAGTAGTAACTACACCATTATTATTTTCTCTACTATCTTCAATTGCATTTTCAATAACTCTTCTAAGTAATGGAGTATATAAAAACCAATTAGATTCTTTAGAACCCATCCCTACAATTTCAACAATTTCTTTATAAAAATCATTATAATTTAATCCATATTTACTAAGCTTTTTACTTAAATTTTCATCATTTTTTAAAATTGATAAAATTAAATGTTCACTGCCTATATATGGATGTTTTAATTCTTTCATTATTTTTTTAGCACCAACAATAACTTTTCTTGCATCTTCATTAAATTCTCCAAACATAACTTTCCCCCTCAATAATATTTTATGATTTATTAATATAGAATTTTGTCATATTATTAAATAAACAAAAAAAGTAGCTCTATTTTTGAGCTACTAAATATTTTTTTAATTCTAAATAATCCTCTAAACTATGATTTTCATCATCTTCTTTACGAAGTAACATTTGGAATAACTCTTTAGTTGGATTAACAATCTTTTTCTCTTCTTTTTCTGGAATATTATTTAGATTCATATTTGGAATATCAATTGTTTCTTCAACAACTGTTGGTACCACGTTAGTGTTATTGACAACATCATCATAAATAGGTACATTTGGAATATTTAAAGCATTAATAACAGCTTCATTCCAATTAGGTTTAACTTCTTCCTTAGGACTAACAGTTTCAACAACTGGTTTAGTTTCTGGTTGTAATAATTTATTTAATAAATCTTGATTCATCTTAGGTTCATAAACTTCTTCTTGAACTACAATAGGTTCAACAACAGGTTTAACTTCTTCAGTAGCTAAAACTGTAGGGATAGCCTCTTCCTTAGCAGGAATATTGTTAATAATAGCATCTAAAATTGGTTTTACTAAAGGTTTAGAAGGAGTAGTTTCTTCTTGTAATGTTGGAATTTCTTCTTTAAGTAATACATAAGCAAATTTTTTACTTACTACCATAAAGATTACAATTGCCATCCAAACTACAAAGATAATCATACTTAATTCTAAAATACCAATCATTGTATAATTATTAACAAAGTTTAATTCATTAGTTAAATCAATATTATTATTATTTAAATAATTTAAAATGTTAATATTTAATACTTGCATTAAAGCAAATCCAATATAGTTTGTATATTTAACAACTTTATCAATTTTTTTACTTCCAATTGTAATAATAAATACTACATGAGCAATAATTAATGTGATCATATAAACAGCACCAGTTGGGAAGTAAAATAAATAGAATAAACGTTCAATAAACATATCAATTAATGGAAATAATGATTTATTAAATACAAATCCAATAACTAATAAAATAATTCCATAAGCTATATAACTATATTTTGTTCTCTTATTTTTATTTAATATAAATATTAAAGCAATAAGAATAGCCGAAATAAGCATAACAACTAATGTTGTCCCGTCAAAGATGGAAAATAATTTACTAATTTTTTCTCCTAAATTCATTGGGGCCATACGACCACATCCTTTCTAATAAGATTCTTTACTAACTAAATTAGCAATATAAACAGTTTGTTTATCTTTTTTATTATTTGTACAAGTTACAAGTGTTAAAGTATTTTTTTTATAATCACGATATACTGAAATAACACCTGTTTTTTCTTGTTCATATATATTTACAATTTCATATGTATATTTAACATTTTTATAATATACAATTGCTTTATCACCATTCTTTAAACGATACAATTCATTAAAGAAAGCTAGAGATCCTTGACCTGAGTGACCAGCAAGAATAAAGTTTCCTAATTCTACATCTGGATAAACACTTGTTGGTAAAATTGTAACGTTTTTATCAATGTTGTTATATGGTGAACCAAAGGCGGCAAATCCTTGTTTTAAGTTAATTTTTGGTATTTCTAACATACCAACGTAATAATTATTAGTAGTTTCTTCTGAATTATCAGTTTTATCTACAACTTCTGGTGTTTGTTCTGATGTAAGTTCAACTAATTCTTCAGCTTCTTCTGGGTTTTGTTCAAAGAATACTTTAGTATTTAATGTATCCCATACATGAATTTTCTTTGTATCCCAGTAATCTAAAGTACCAATTACAAAGGCAATTACTAGTAAAAAGAAGCCTATTTGTATATACTGGCTTCGTTTTTTTATATTATTGTTATTCATGCTAGTCTAGCTCCAGTATATCCTTTTTATTACCATTGCTTTTGGTAAATTAACTACTAAAAGATATTTAATCACACAACCTAACTTTTTCATATTATCCCCCCTTGTTTAGTGACGTATTTTACCACAAACATTTGTTTTTGTCAAATTGATAAAATTATTAAAAAAAAAGGAAAAATCAACAAAAAAAGAAACTTAGATTTTACTCTAAATTTCTTTTATTATTTATTTAAGCTTTCTTCTTAGTATTTAGATAAATTACCCCAATACCAATACCACCAATAACCATAGCAATAATATAAACTAAAGTTGAAACGTGGAATGCTGTATCTGGTGTTGGTGTAAGCGGTGTATTATAAACAACAGTCACTTGATTTTCACCAGTTTCTAATACTTCGAATTCAATAGGTTCTGTAGCAAGTACATAACCATCTGGAGCTTCTACCTCAATAATTTGATATTTTCCAACTTTTAATTTTTCAAAAAGTTGTGGTTTATCAGATGATACCCATTCTTTAACGGTATTTCCTTCACTATCAACAATTTTTAACTTAGCTCCTGGAACTTCAACTTTTGTAATAACGTCTTTTTTACTAATTTCAACCTTTGTATAGTCATCGACCATAGTTACAGTTTGAACATCTCCAGTTTCTAATACTTCAAATTCAATCTTTTCAGCACGAATATAACCATCTGGAGCAATTGTTTCTTCTAATGTATATTTACCAGGTTTAATCTTTTCAATATAATGTGCTTCTTCAGTTGAAACCCATTCATCAACTACATTACCTTCTTCATCTTTTATAACTAAAGTAGCTCCTGGTAATTCTTCTTTCGATGTAATATCAATTTTACTAATTTTTAACTTAGTATAATCATCTTTCATAACAACAGTTGTTGCTTTTCCATTAACAACTTCAAATTCAATACTTTCAGCACGAATATAACCGTCTGGAGCAATTGTTTCTTCTAATGTATATTTTCCTTCTGGTAAAGCATCAATTACGTGTGGTTTATCAGTTGAAACCCATTGTTCTACAACATTACCTGAAGAATCTTTTATAGTTAAAGTAGCTCCCGGTAACTCTTTTTCAGTTGTAATATCAACTTTACTAATAGTAGTTTTATTAGTAGCTAAATCAAACGTTAAACCTCCACCAAAATTAACTTGTTCTTCAATTGGTTTAGCCATAACGATATCTTGAACCTTACCATGAATATTTGAAGCTTGAACATATTTATAAACTTTATTTACAACACCTTGACCTGTCATATTAATTTTTACAGTAGCAGTTAATTCAGTTAATGAACTAGCTGGAACTTTTACATAGAATACGTCTCCATTATTAAATGAAGTTTTTTGATTTCCATTACCATCAACTAAAACAGTTCCTTCAGGTCCTGAAATAATAGAAACACTTAAACTACGAATACTTCCATTAGCAGTTAATGTAATAGGTGCAGAAATATAATATGTTTTATCACTAGAAGCTGTAAGTTGTGAAGAACTTGTTGTAATACTACCAGATGGTGTAACATATCCTGTATTTCTAGCTTGTAAAGCATTTTCAACTAAATTTCTCATATGTGGACGTAATCCATGTGGATCAGATCCAGTTGTTTTAAAACTTTTTGTCATATTACCAGATACATTATCACTAACACCATTAATTCTATCAATATACCAGTGAATAGCACCTTGAGTTATATAGTGATCAAATTCTGTATTACCAGTAATACTCTTATTTGGATAACCATTTTGAATAATGTAAGCAAAACCAGCATCCAATTCTCCTGCCAATCTATATGGCTCATTATATGGAACACCAGAATGATGGTCTAAACAATAGAAATAAGTTCCATCATCTGTATATTTATAGTTCCAATATGAACCAGCAACTAACCCACCATAACGCTTACTACCACGAATAGTAATCTGTGATGGCGCAGATGTAGCACTAACATTAGTAAAACCAACTAAAGTTAATACTAATAACAAAACAAATCTTTTAAACCATTTTTTCATCATAATCCCCCCTGTTTGGTGACGTATTGTATCACAAACATTTGTTTTTGTCAAATACAAAGGAATTATTTATTAAAAATTCATAAATAAATAATATAAACCTTCCTGTTTTTTACAAAAAAAGACTTATTAGTCTTATAAAAGTGTTACTGCTAAATTAGCTAAAATCATTAAAACAATACCACCTAGAACACCGACTAAAAACGATATCGTAAGATTACTAATAAATCCCAAAGCATTAGCTTGTTTAAATTTTAATTTATTAAAGAAATCTTGATCTACAACAATAGTCTCATCAAATTCAGAACCTGTTTTTCTAGCAGCAATAATTTCATTTATCTTATTAACTTTTAACAAATTAGATGTTTTCTTACGTTCTTCGCGTAATTCATTAATTGACATATTTTCTAATTCCATAATTTGTGCTTCTGATAAAGCAGGTGTATTTGCAATTTCTTCTTTAATATTTCTCTTAGTTGAAATCATTTGTGTTTCACCACTATCATTTATAAAAATATTATACATTTCATCTAAATTTCTCGGATTTCTAACAAGAGTAAATTCTTCATTAACTTCATATTCAGGATAACGATCCATTAAATATGAACGCATTATCTTTTGATTGTGATTAATTAACATTGGATTTACATCACGAACAATAGTAAAGACATCACTTTCAGCAACTTCTTCATCCTCTGGAACAATAAATTGAATTTCATCAATCACATCATCTACTGGAATTTTAGCTTCAATTGGTTCAATATATTTTGGCGCAACTGGTTCAATTACACTTGGATAAAGTCTCATATATTCATCACATAATTCATCAACTTTTGCTTCAACCACATTTTCAGGTAGTATTAACATTGGTAATAATGAATGTAATTTTACATAAGCTTCATTTTTTTGCATATATAAATGAACATCTGAAATTAAAGTACGCATATTGTCTACATTTTCAAAAGATGATAAATCATTTAAAACTTCTTTTATATACATATTTAAAAGAATTCCACCAGCATTAGAAGCAAATTCATTTCCATCCTGATCTCTTAATATAACATTTACACCTTCTGCACGTACAATATCATAAAATTTATCTTGAATAATAACTTTGTCATTCATATAATCACCTACTATACATAAAGTATATCGCATTTACATAAAAAAAGAAATACTTTTTTACTATTTTTTTTATTATTTTATCATTTCTGTTAAAATTGTGTTAATAATTGACATTGTCCCAACAGCTAAAGTAATTCCTAAAATCACCTCAACAATTAAGGACATATTAATAAAACCATCTTTTTTAGTTAATAATAGTCTCTTTTGATTGTCTTTTTTTAAACTATTATTTTCTTTCTTTTTTGTTTTTTGCTCTGCTATTTCCATTACTTGATTACGTAATTTTTTTAATGATTCTAACCTTTCCCTTTTATCCATTATTAACACCTCATAATAAGTATAACAAAAAAAATTTCGTTTTTTTATAAAAACAACATTTTTTACATTTTTTTATAAAAAAAAAAAAAAAA
>CALVZI010000031.1 GCA_944372485.1 uncultured Bacilli bacterium | reverse complement strand
CATCTTTAAAAACGAATCAAGCTCATTTACCCAATCTTGCATTGTCATTGGATGTCTATCTAAAGCATTGATTTCTGCAACATCTAAATATGCAGATACCATTCTATTTAAAATGTTTAGTTCTTCTTCTGTTAGATAGTTTTTAGCTATTTCAGTCTCACTTTTAGTAGGATAGTCACCTTTAAAATTAGTAAGACCTAAATAATCTTTTCCTGAATCAACTCTATAAAATATGACTTCAGCAGCAGTATGACCATGTGTTGCATAATGCATTTTGTTTTGAACTGTCTTAAAGAAATCTATTGATAATTTATCTTTAGGATTATAATCAATACTTGTAGCATAAATATCTAATACTTTTCTCCAAAAAACTTTTTCTGAAGATCTAATATCACGTATTCTAGCAAGTAATTCTTCAAAATAGGGACTAGTACCATTATTTTTTAATCTTTCATCATTTAAAGCAAATCCTTTAGTCATATATTCTTTTAAAACTTTAGTTGCCCATATTCTAAATTCTGTTGCTTTTTTAGAGTTAATTCTATATCCAACTGCAATAATAGCATCTAAATTATAGTGTAAAACATTATAGTTTTTACCATCACTAGCAGTTGTTAAGAATTTCTTAACAACTGAATCCTTTTGTAATTCACCTTCATCAAATATATTTTTTAAATGCATAGAAATATTATTTTTAGTTGTATCATAGAGATTAGCTATTACGTCTTGACTCATCCATATATCTTCATTCTGTATATTAACATCTACTTTTATATTACCGTCTTTTGATACATATATAATCATGTTGTTTTTCAATATATCACCATCTTTCTATTTTTGTATTAGTTCATAAAACCTATTTTTATTCTTATCACTTAAAACATTCATTATCTCTTCTTTAAATGCTCGTTTACTTCTATAATTAGGATACATTTCTTTTAACATTTCAAAAATGAAATCATCAGAATCATTAAGTTCACTCATTTTACCAATATAAACACATAATTCTTGATACCTTTTTCTATCAGATACTCTTTTAGATTCTTCAAGTATTTGTGGTTTATAAAAATTTAATAGTTCTTTACTATATTTTTCTTTTACACAATTTTGATACCTAGCTAATTTAGACATACTAGGATTTTTCTTTAATAAATTAAATAATTTATCTATTTCATTTTCTTCCATATAGATATCTTCTAAAAACCATTTATTATTAGGTTTTATATTTGAAATGATTTCTTCTTTTATATTCTTCCATTCTGATTCATCACATATATCTTTTAGTTCTTTATATCTTTTAAAACTAGATGTTTCTATAATTACTTCTGGCAATAATTTTTTCTTTTCTTCAAGCATATTGTTTTCATTATAAATATTTAATAATTTATCATAAGCTATATCTTTTCTTATATGATTTTTAACATCATTTTTTAATAATCTTATTACTTCGTCTATTTTATTTTCTTTTCTTAAATAATCTATTAATAATTCTTTCACTCCATAATGTTCTATATTTTCATAACATAATTTTATAGCATCATTTTTATTAATATAATCATAAGTTAATGATATTTTATCTAATGTTGTATTAACAAAAATACCATAATTTAATTGAATGTTGTCTAATATTTTAACAACTTTTTTAGCTGATTCTTTATCTTGAGCATAAAGAATAAATGCGTGTAATGGTGAATCAGAAAAATCATCTAAAGCATTGTTTGAAGTAATTTCGTGGGTATAATCTAAGAAAATATCATAATATTCTTCCTTATATAAAAGTTTACTCGCACTTTCATTAACTAAATATAAAGAGTCTTGATATTCTCCATTAGCTCCATCCATAAAAGCGTCTTTTATAAATCGATAAGTATATTTTATTAATTCAAATGCATCGTTATAATCTTCATTATCTATAAAATCATCTATATAATCAGAAACATTAGAAATTAAATCTACAAAATATCTTCCATTGTAATAATTAACGAATCCATTTCTATCACTTATTTTTCTTAATTCATATTGCATTTCATCATAGATTTTAGATAATTTAGATTCAATCTTTTTTTGTTTTGCTTGTTTTTTATCCGAAATTTCTAATTCAGGAATTTTATTTTCCTTTAAATGATATAATATTGCTGCAATATGCTTGCACATAAACTCTCCATCTTCAGAATAAGGACATGAACAATAACTATTTAAAATTTCTTTATCATCTACTTTTAATTCGACTCTATATATTTCTGAACCATCAATATATGCAGTTATTAAATTATCTTGATGCCAAATATCTAATATTCTATTTTCTCTATAATAACTTTCTCCACGAGATAAGATATGAGATTCAAAATAATCTTCAAAATCATAATTTTTTAAAAACTTCTTCATATAACACCTACTATTCAAATTCAATATTATTTTCTTTGCACCAATCTATTGCAATTTCTTTATATCTTTCATCTCTAAATTTATACCAATCATTAATAATATCAAAATTGATACAAGTATCTTTAAATCTTCTAAAAGCACCACTACCGTTTAGAGAAATATATAATTGATTTTGTAATCTTGTATCATTAATTGTTTCTGCAAAATCTTCCATCATTTCATATTCATTAATATCATATCTAGTAGGTAACATAATGGACTTTTCAAATAGTTCATCTAATTCATCTTCGGTTAAGTCTTCAAAATCTCCAATGTTTGACATAAATATTTCTTCAGTATCAGGGTTATAATAATATTCTATTTCATCATTTGTAAAATCTAAAGCATCTATAACTTCACTTAATTTTACTTTCACAAAAATCATACTCCTTTCATAAGTTCTCGTTAATATAATTATACCAAAAAAAGTTGAGTTTTTCTCAACTTTAGCAGTATTTTATATGGAAATTTATTTTGAACAATATTGGCGACTTCTTATTCTTGCACTAAGAGAGCCAAACGCTTTACAACTTGAACAAGAAGAATATGGATATGTCGTTGCTTCTTTAGGAGAACTTGGAGGAGTTGTTCCATATACTGCTTATAATGCAAGAAAAAGTTTTATCGAAGAAAATCCAGAAATAATACAAGGATTTAGTAATGCCATAAATAAAGCTTTAAAATATACTCTTGAGAATGATGCAGATGTAATTGTGAAAGACTTAATTGATTATTTTCCTGATACAAGTCTAGATGATTTAACTAAAATTGTAGAGAGATATAAAGAAAATGATTCATGGTTTGAAACCACAGAAATAAAAGAAGAAGATTATAATCATATTATGGAAATTATGGAAAGTTCCAACGCTTTAGATAAAAAAGCACCGTATGATAAATTAGTAACAACTGAATTTGTAAAATAATGTCAAATATTTTAAAAATAAAAAATTTAAAAAAAATTTATCATACAAAAGATAAAGAAATTTTAGCTGTGGATAACTTTTCATATAATTTAAATAAACATGATTTTGTCTCACTTGTTGGACCTAGTGGTTGTGGAAAATCAACAATTTTATCAATTTTATGTGGTTTGGAAGAAAAATCCTGTGGAAAAATAACTTTAGATGATAATATAAAAATTGGATATATGTTACAACAAGATTGTCTTTTTGATTGGTTAACAATACTTGATAATTGTTTATTGTCACTTAAAATAACTAATCAGTTAAATGATGAATCAAAACAATATGTTTTAGATTTACTAGAAAAATATGGACTTAAAGATTTTATTTATAGTTACCCTAAAAACTTAAGTGGTGGTATGCGTCAAAGAGTATCTTTAATCAGGACACTAGCGACTAAACCTGATATATTACTTTTAGATGAACCATATAGTGCATTAGATTATCAATCAAGATTAGCTGTATCTGATGATGTTTATAACATCATAAAAAAAGAAAAGAAAAGTGTTATTATGGTAACTCATGATATTTCAGAAGCTATAAGTTGTTCTGATATTGTAATAACACTTACTAATCGTCCATGTAAAATTAAGAATATTTATAATATAGAAATGACAAATAAATCTACACCAATCGAAAATCGTAAGTGTAAAGAATTTGCTGATTATTATGATAAAATATGGAAGGATTTAGATTTCCATGTATAGTTTAGAACACATTAATTATTTAAAAAAAATAAAAAAAGAAAAAAGAATAATTTTATTCTTTCAAATATTAATTATTTTATTATTTATAATAATCTGGCAACTTTTAGCAGACTTTAACTTAATTAATACTTTTATAAGTTCTAGTCCTAAAGAAGTTCTTTTAACACTTATTGATTTACATAAAACAAATAATTTATATCAACATATTTTTATAACGGTCTTAGAAACTTTTGTTAGTTTTTCTTTAGGTACCATACTTGGTATTATTATTGCAACTATTCTTTGGTATAAACCAAGAATATATAAAATTGTTGAGCCATACTTAACAATATTAAATAGTTTACCAAAAGTTGCTTTAGGGCCTATTATAATAATATGGTGTGGAGCTGGTATGAAGTCTATTATTTTTATGGCCTTATTAATATCATTAATAATAACTATTATTAATGTTTACCAAGGATTTATAAGTACTGATCAAGAAAAGGTAAAACTTTTAAAATCTTTAAAAGCAACTAAATATCAAATATATAAATATTTAATATTACCAAATAGTTTTAGTAATATTATAAGTGCTTTAAAAATTAATATCAGTTTAACACTAATTGGTGTTATTATGGGAGAATTCTTAGTTTCTAAATCAGGAATTGGTTATTTAATTATGTATGGTTCACAAGTATTTAACCTTGATTTAGTTATAACGGGTGTTATTATATTATGTATAGTTGCATCTTTAATGTATTATGCTATATTATTTCTAGAAAAAAAGTATTGTAAATAAAAAGAAACATCTAAAAATGTTTCTTTTAAATTGCAAACTTTTCAATAATTGTTGGTAATAAAATAACAAAAGATAATAATAGCATCACAATTAATAATATTAAAACGAAAAATCTACCATCTTTTTTAGTTTTTACCTTATCTTCTTTCTTAACTTCTGTCTGTATTTCAGTAGCATTATTTTCTACTACTTTCTTTTCTTCAACAACTTGTAAACCAGCATTACTTTCAACATTAGTATTTTCTTTTACTTCTTCTTTTGGTACAACTTCTTCTACTTTTTCCACTGGTTTTAAATCAACTGGTTCAATAATAACTGTTTCACCTAAATCATTATTATTAGTACCTAAATTTTGATTAAAAGTATCTTCACCATCAAAAGCAAAAGCATTATCAATCGTATTTTCTAATTCTTTATTGTCATTTTGATCAGATAATGTATAATTAATGTCAAAATTTGTTTTTTCCAATTCATCATTATTTACTGACTCCACTGGTTCTAAATTGACACTATCAAAAATACTATTATCAATAGCAAATGGATCAATGTCAGGTTCTACTGATTGTTCTATTTTTACTTCTTCCTTTGGTTGAACAGTAATCTCTTCTTTTGGTTCTTCTAAAGAAACTGGTTCTAAAATTTCGTCAAGATAAAAATTTGTTTTATCCAAATCCTCTTCTTGATCAAAAGAAGGAACCTCATTCACTTGGTTATCAATAGATATTTCTTGATCAAATGGTTCAATTGTAGGAGTTTTTATTTCAACACTACCTACATTATTAATTTCTGGTTTAGATTCATTTTTTTCTTCTTTTTGTTCAAATTTATCAAAATCCATATAAAAGATTTCATCCATGCTTGGTATTTCATACCTTTCAGGTTCTTTTTTTTCTTCTTTTACATCTTCTTTCATTAAAGTTTCATTTGTTTTTACATCCATATTTATATTATCTGGAACAAAATTGGTAAAAGGTACTTCCTTTTTTTCTTCATCCTTTATTTTTTCCATATCAACAACTGGTTCATCTAAAACATTTAAAACTTCTTCTTCACTTGGTTTAAATAATTCATCGTCAAAAGAGAAAATTGGTTCATCTTCTTTAACATCAATTTTTTCTTTTTTAACATCTTCTTTTATTGGTTCAAATATCTCAACTTCTTTAGCTTTATCTTCTTTATTATTGTTTGTAGCAAAAAAATCATCTAAACCATCTAAAATTTCAATTTCTTCATTAATATTTTTGTTATTCATAGCCAATTCCCCTATTCTATAAGCATTATATCAAAAAAATTAATAAAAAAAAAGAAAAAAATGTATTATTTTGTTAAAATATACAAAAAATTCACTTGTAAAGGAAAATGCAACCTACAAAAATCATAATATTGCATTTAATTGTACAAATATAAAAGTTGCATTTACCTGGTAAAAGTTTATAATAACTAACGATGGTGCTACTTGAAAGGAGTTTAAAATGAAAAAGCATTTATCATTAGACGAAAGATTTGATATCGAAAATGGATTAAGCAAAAATTTATCTTTTAAAAAAATTTCTAAAAATATTGGTAAAAATTGTACAACTATATCTCGTGAAATTAAAAATCATTATACTGTAAAAAACACTGGTGGGATTGGACGTAAATTTAATAACTGCATCTTCAGAAATAATTGTCCAAATAGAAGCAAATGTAGATTAAATAATTGTGACAAATTTAAAGAAGAAAAATGTAGATTATTAAATAATCCACCTTATGTATGTAATGGTTGTAAATACAAGCATCAATGTACATTAACTAAACATTTTTATGATGCTGCCTATGCATATAATGAATATTTATCTAACCTATCTGAATCAAGATCTGGTGTTGTTATATATCAAGATAAATTTGATAATTTAAATAACATTCTTACTCCCCTTATTAAAGAACAAAATCAATCTATTCACCAAGCATTATTAAACAACAAAAATAAAATTATGTTTAGTGAAAAAACAATATACAAATATATTGACTTGGGTGTGTTGAATGTAAGAAATATTGATTTACCTAGAAAAGTTCGTTTTAGAAAAAGAACTAAACAAACCACTATATATAAAATTGATAAAAAATGTTTAGAAAATAGGACTTATGAAGATTTTGAAAAATATTTAGAAGAACATCCTGATACACCTATTGTTGAAATGGATTCTGTTGAAGGTAAAAAAGGTGGTAAAGTATTACTTACTATTCATTTTGTAAATTGTTCATTTATGTTAGCTTTTATAAGAGAACATAATGATGCACAATCAGTTATTGATATTTTTAATACTATTCAACAATTGTTAGGAATAAATAAATTTAAAGAACTATTTGTTATTATTTTAACAGATAATGGGTCTGAATTTTCTAACCCAAAAGAAATTGAATTTGATATGAATACTGGTGAACAAAAAACACAAATGTTTTATTGTCACCCATCAAGCCCATTCGAAAAAGGCTCATGTGAAGTTAATCATGAATTATTAAGAAGAATATTACCTAAAGGTACTTCATTTGATGATTTATCACAAAAAGACATTAATTTAATTATGTCTCATATCAATTCTTATAAAAGAAAAAAGCTAAACAATGTATCACCATATACAATGTTTAGCACTATCTATGGAAAAGATACCATAGATAAATTAGGTATTCAAGAAATTGAACCTAATAAAGTTAGCTTATCTAAAAGCATTTTAAAAAAATAAGTTAACTAACAAATAAGCACCATCAAATAAATAAACTATTCCTATATAACCCAAAGGTTGCATTTTAAATTTCAAAAAACGTTCCAAAATTCAACCTCTTTTCGTCGTGGATTAAAAATTGATAAATTGCTTATATATATATA
>CALVZI010000030.1 GCA_944372485.1 uncultured Bacilli bacterium | reverse complement strand
CATATAGCTTATCTTTATAAATTCTTTTTATATAATTAGTTCGATAACTATTTTTTTATCTTTATTTTTATATTTAAGAAAATATTTTGTTCGATAAAAATTTTTGAAGGCATCTTCTAAATCAAATATTGTAGTTGTTAAAGCCATACTATCTACTTCTGTTAACCATGGGTATGTTTGTTTTAATAGTGCTAATTCTTTTAAACAATCATTTTTAGTTTTTTTAATTTTATTTTCTTTATATAAAGTTTCTTTTTCGTATAACATTGTATTATAAACAAATCTAGCACACCCTAAAGTTTTATTGATTAATTCTTGTTGATCTATATTTGGATATAATCTAAATTTATATGTTTTATATATCTTCATAAAATCACCACCATGATTTAATATTATCATACGAACATACGTATGTCAATGACTTTTTGATGCTTTTAGTAAAGAACTTTCCTAATATATAAAAAAAATGGCATTCCATATAGTAAACCTTGTGTCTTTAGGTCAAGTAGGATTTCCCTTAGTCTTACTATACGTTACCATATAGCGGTTCCCCTTTAAAAAACTAAATATATTGTCACCAAATATATGACTTGATTACCACTTAGTACACACTGCAATCCCATATAGATTGACACTCTAGGAGTTTTCCTCAAACAATATTTATTACTAATTCTTTTTTGCAATAATAGTTTCAAAATGCAATACCAAATAATTTTGGCCATAGACTACTTGGTTGATCATTTATCCCCTATTACCACGCAAGACAAGCTACGCTACTCATAACTTTCATCACAAAGTAGGTTCAAGCCTAAGATGTCATAAATCTATCTCGTTTACGACAAGAATAGGTCTCCACAAGTGGTGGGTCGGAGTCGTATGCCGTTACGAGCGCCCAACACTCTTCCCTCTCAGCACTCACCCCAAACTGGGCGTATGAAGCAAGCACCAAAAGTTTCACAGATATGCTCTTTAACGGATTTTTAGCCCCGTCTTCGTAATAAATTAATTGACTAGAATAATGCGCCATCAATTTATAATTACATTATATCATATGCGTTAAAATTGTCAAATTGTATATTTTATAAATAATTATTATATTCAAAAGTTGTTTTGCTATTAAATAATACATCTTTTAAATCTTTATCTTTATTTTGAATTATATAATCAAAAAATTTATATACTTTTTCTTTATCACTAACTTCATATTTAGTGACATCATCTATTAAGAACATACGACAAAACAATTTAAAAATAAATTCGTTATTTAATTCATATAATATATTTTCTTTTTTAAACGCATCATAAATTACACTATACCATTTTAAAATTATTTTTTCTTTTAAATTTCTTACTTGTTTTAATTCTTCTTTAGTTAATTCATTATTCATATATAAAGTTAACCACGGTGAATATTTATAAATCAAACTATCTTCTCTTGCATAAAAATGCCAATAAAATACCGCAAAGTCATTTATAATTGGATTATAATCAAAAGTATCTATATCCCAAAATAAACCTTCTAAAGAAAAATTAAAATCGTGAAAATCACCATGACTATAACTAAAAATAGTATTATGCTTACTTTCTAAATATATATAAATATTATTTAAAAACGTTTCCATATTATTTAATCCTTCAGGATAAACTTCTTTTATATCACTTAATAACTTATTTCCATTAGTCCCATAAAATTTATCAACACGTTCCCCTTTTTTTATTCGATGCCAAAACCAACGATCGCCTTTTTGATTATTTGTTACTTTATCTAAATACATATTATTTTTTAAGAAAGAAAATTTACTTTCAAAAAATTTATTTAATACTTCTTCTTTATCTAATAAACTAACTTTCTTTAAACGTAAATAATTAAAAGCATTAATACCAGTTGTATCAACATATTGATATAAACCTATAACATAATCCTCTAATATTTTTTGTTTATATAAAGGCACTATTTTAAAATATGGGGTAATTTTTTCTAATATAATATCTTCATTATTATATTCGTCACTATGAACTATTTTAAAGAAATATTTCTTCTCATCTTGAATAAATATTCCAGCTCGATGTTTTCCTTTTTCTTTTCTAGTTTCATAAAAATTAAATTCTACATCATTAAATTTATCATTACTATAACAATCCCATATATAATCTAATATTTTTTTATATTCTTCTTCCATAATACCTCCCCATTATTAATAAGTATAATTATAATATTTTAAATTACTTTCTTTTATTTCTTCTTCTCTTTTTAAATTTCTTAAATATGGTTTTAATTCTTTTAAGAAATCATATAAATATGGACTAATTTTTTCATATCCAGAATCATTTAAATGAAGTCCATCAGCAAGTTCATGATCAGTTATAACATTTTCTAACTTTCCATCATAAAAATTTATGTATGAAATATCCCATTTATTACATACTTTAATTAAAGCATCATAATAAAATTTAAGATTTGATGAAAGAACTCCCCAACCATTTTGACCAGCATTAGGTGTTCTATATGTAATAACTACACCAATTGATGAACCGTGAAAATAATTGGTTAAATAATAAAATGTAGTATCAAGCATTCCAATATATGTATTTTGATCAAAATCTTCTAAATCATAAGAATCAGTCATCTTTCCTATAATTGCTTCCTCCATCGCATCATTAACGCCACCTTGAAGTAATACATAATCAAATTTTTGATCTTTATATTTTTTTATTTGGTTAATAATCATATTATTTTTACGAACATTTGAAAAAGTTGCGCCTCCCTTAGAAGCATTAATACTTTTAACAAAATTAGCTTTATCATTAATATATTTATCCCAAGAAACCATATTATTTTCGCTTCCAGCAGAAATTGAATCACCAAAATAAATTATACTTTTATTATAAAAATCAAAATCGTTTGTCTCATAAGCATTAGTTTCTATAATAAAAAAAATAATAGCTATTTCAAAAAATATAATTATTAACCTTTTCATACTACAATATCACCTACAAAGTATTATATAAAAAAAAGATTATAAAAACAATCTTTTTTTATTAATCAATAAAATTTGTAATAATACTTAACATTTGTGTATTATTACTCTTATATTTTTTAGTTTTAAATGTTTTTATTTTATTTAAAACTTCATCTAATTTATTTAAATCTTTACATGGAACAATGTAACCTTGTCTAGTAAATTCATCTATTATTTGTAATTGATGATCATTGGTGTGTTCACCATATTTTTTCAATCTTGGAACAGCAATTATCTTTTTTCCTTTTTTTAAACCTTGAATAATAGAACCTACTCCACCATGAGTTATTATTAAATCAGCTTGTCCTACTAATCTATTAAATTTATTCATTGGGATTAAATCAAATATTTCCATATTTTTAGATGAATACTTAGTTGTTCCTGCTTGAACAATTACTTTGTCTTTAATAATTTTTTTATCACAAGCTTTATCAACTGCATCTAATAATCTAGTAAAAGGTTTATCTTGCGTTCCTAATATAACTAAAATCATTTAAAAATCCACCCTCCATATACTGCTTTAGGATAAAGGTTTAACATAGATTCCCATTGTACAATAAATAAATTAGCAATAGGATATATTAATCTACCAGTTAAAGTTTTTGTTTCCATATTAGCAAATGTTTCTATATAAATTATTTTTTTACCAAATATTTTAGCTATATAACACATAGGAACAGCTGTATGAGCTCCTGTTGTAATTATATAGTCTGGTCTTATTTTAATAAAATAATATAAACTTTTTAAACAGTTCCAAGGAAATATAAATAGATATGAAAGTAAATGATCTTTAGTTCCATATTTTAAATAATTTATTTTATTTTTATATTTTTTTTTAAGTGAAATAGTTGATTTTGTTTTTTCAGTAATAATGTGATAATTATATTTATTAAATAAATCTTTTAATTCTAACATTTCACTTAAATGTCCACCGGTACTTGATATAAATAAAACTTTCTTTTTCATTTTATCACCACACTTTAATTATATCATGTTGTTATAATAAATTAAACCTTTTCTTTAGTAAAACATATCCCTATTACAAAAGGAATTGTTGTAAAAGCGGCATAAATATATCTTAGTTCATTATACACAGGAGTGGCAATCATAATTGTTAGCCAAATTCCAATAATTGGTACAAATGAGTATAAAACAATTTTCCCTTTTCTTTTAACTGCAATAACCGAAAATAATAAAATTAACCAAATTACTAAAGCAATATTCCAAGTAAAAGATATAATAGGTATTTCTAAGCCTCCTAATTTATTAATTGTATCTTCTACATTTTTAGAAACATAAGACTTAGTTTTTAATCCTAATTTATTTTCAATAATACTATTTTCTATTGTTCTTGGTAATGTATTAGGATACCAATAACCTAGTGTACTTACAGCATATGATTCAATTGCAACACTTGGATGTTTTAATACTAAATTCAGCCATAATCCAAAATATTCTAATTTATTATTATTAAAAACTTTTTGATTATATTCTTTATTAAATTTAATGTAATCAGAAGCTTGTGGATTATAAACTTTTTTTATTGTTTTAACAGGCATTAATTTATTAATAGTCTTATATTCATAATTAGTTAATTTTATATCTTTAGAGACCATTCTTCCAATTTGTTGCATAGGTATTGCAAGATATTCTGATGAAGAACTTTTCTTTATACCAGCTAAATCAAAAATGGGACCTTTTATTGTAAAATAACTTACTATTACAATACCAAATATTATTAAAATATTTTTTTTATTTTTAAATACAAAGATAGAAACTAAAGCTAATATTATATACATATATATTGCATTATTTCTAAAGAATACTGTTAAAAATGAGACTAAGATAAATATCAAACAATTTTTTAACGTAATATTTTTTCTACGTTCTAACATTTTATAGCACTCGATTGTTAAAAGCAAAACTAGACCAGAAAAAATAATATCTTTCCACATAACAATACTATAATAACCAAAAAGTGGTACTAAACCATAAAATAAAAATATACCTATTAATAATTTTAATGATGTTTTTCTTTTGTATAAAAAGATTATTAAATAAGCAAAAATAGAAGCCATTATTAACATTTGTAAAAAACTATAAGTAAATACAGCCATTGTATTACTTTTAAATAATGTCATACCTATTACGTAAGCTATACGAATAAAATATAAATGTAATAATGGATGATGATCATACTTTAAATCATTAGCTATTACCCTTTTAAATTCTCCTAAAGAATCTGCTGACATAGTTCCTGGAAAAAATGTTAAAAGATATGGTAACCATAATAACATAATTCCTATTACAATTAATATAAAAATATAAATTGTTTTAACTTTTTTCTGTTTAAATTCTTTTATTTTTAATTTACAAAAATACGGAATTAAATAATTTAATATAGAAAATATTAAAGTTGTATAAGCAATTAAATTAAAGACAAAATCAAAAGTTAAAACTCTTCTTGCTAAACTTATTGTTATATCATTAAAACATTCTAAACTAATACTACCAAAAGTCCATAGAAAACCATATATTAATGATAAACTTAAAACTTCTTTAAAATATTTATTTTTATTTAAATTTTTATTATAAAAAATACATAACATAATTAATACTAAAAATGAAAAAATATTATAATTAGGTATTAATAAATTATTTACTAATACTAAATATGTTATAAGAGCTAATAAAAATTTAAAATATTTAGAACCTATAAAATTCTTAATTTTTTCAAACATTTTCTCACCTATTCTCTATATCAATATCATACCATATTATTAAAACAAAAAAAAGGCATAAGCCTTATAAAACAATTATTATTGCTCCAAATACAATTAATGAAACACCAATAATTTTTTTTAGTGAAATATATTCTTTTAAGAATAAGTAAGAAATAAACATTGTCCATACATAAGTTAATGATGTAAGTGGTAAAACAATTGAATATTCCATACTTTTTAAAACAATTATATTTAATATAGCCGCTCCTAAATATAGAAAACCACCTATATATAAATTAATATTTAATAATAACTCTTTTAAATTTTTAAAACTAGAAGCTTTTTTTAAGAATAAACTAGCAACTGATCCCATAACAGTCATAATTAATATTAGTACATAATTAATCACTATTATCACCACCTGCAATTAAAGTTACACCTATCATAATTATTAATATACCTATAACTTTATTTAGTGTTATTACTTCATTTAAGAAGAAATAACCAAAGATAATACTAAGTACATAGTTTAAACTTAAAAATGGTTGAATAACTGATAAACTACCAAATTTATAAGCTATTAACATAATTAAAGCACCTAATCCATAAAATCCAAAACCGACTAAAAGTAACAATAAATTTCCATCACTAGATAATTTCCATAGTAATTGTCCAATACAAGCAAAAATACTTGAAATACAAATTAAATATATACCTTTTTGATTCTTTTTAAAAGATTCTATCATATTATTTACGTCTTTCTAATGAATTTAAATATAGTTCATATAATTGTCTATTCTTTTTAACAATTACTTGTAAAATAATTCCTGTAATCCATAATAACATTGAAAGTACAAGTAATACTAAAGCAAATACTAAAGTTGGAAATCTTGGAACTAATCCTGTTTCAAAATATTCAATAAATACAGGAGTTCCAAATATTACAGAAATTAATAAGAATAATAAAGCCCAAAGATTAAAGAAGAATCCTGGTTTATACTCTTTAAATAAAGTAAATATTGTTTTTAAAACTTTTATTCCATCACTATAAGTATTTAATTTACTTTCACTACCTTCTGGACGATCACGATAATTAGTTGGTACTTCTACCATTTTAAAATTATTAGCAGCAGCATGAATAGTCATTTCTGTTTCAATTTCAAATCCTTTAGAAATTACAGGAAAAGATTTTACAAATTCATAACTAAATGCTCTACTTCCTGTCATAATATCTTTTACGTTTACTTTAAATAATTTATTAATTAAAGCTCTTACTAAACGATTACCAGTATTGTGGAATAATCTTTTATTTTCTGTAAAATAAGTTGATGATAAACGATCTCCAATAACCATATCAGCTTTTCCTTCTAAAATAAGATCAGCCATCTCTGGTACTGGTGGGTTTGTATCATCCCCATCAGCCATGATATAACAGTCAGCATCAATTTGTCTAAACATACTACGAATTACATTTCCTTTTCCTTGTTTGTATTCGTATTTTACAATTGCTCCTGCTTTACGAGCAATTTCATCAGTCCCATCTGTTGAATTATTATCGTAAACATAAATATCTGCAGTTGGGAAAGCTTTTTTATAATCTTTTATAACTTTAGCAACAGTTAAACTTTCATTGTAACATGGTAATAATACCGCTATTTTTTTACCTTTCATAAACACACCTCAATTTTTACTTTCTATTTTTGCAAAACATAGTGCAAAGAACAATGGTACTACAATAAATAATGAATAAACGTATCTTCTTTCACAAAAAACTGGTGAAGCAAGCGTTGTTACCCATATAAATAATATTGGTGACATCGTTGCTAAAAGACGATATCTTTTTTTATAAATATAGTACATTACTGTAACAATTAATAACCAGAAATAAAATCCACAACTAGTAAGCATACTAAGTATTGGTACATTATGGCTATTTACAAACTTCTCCATAAATGAAACATATGGATTTTTAATAATTGGAGTTTGCCCTATTTCTAATTTATTATTATTCTCACTAGGATTTTGTAAGAATGGTTCCCAATCATCATAAATTGTAGTAAATACTTCCCATCCTACTAAATTAGGATAATAATAACCATAAGATCCTACTATAAACGATTTTATTGCTTCAGTTGGATATTTAAAACTGTATTTAAAATAAGTTTGAACAATTCTAAGTTTATCTTCTTGTAAATATTCTTCACTAAATACCCTTTTTACTGGATCAGCAAATACAGGATCATAATAATCTTTATAATTTTTATCAGTAAAGAAATTATCTAACTCTTTCTTTTCATTATTATTTAATTCTTTAGAGTGATACTTTCTAACTCTTGCAAATAGTTGCATAGGTACTGACATCATTTCACGGCTATTACCAGGTATTATACCACACATATTGTAAATTGGACCAGTTATAATAAAACTAATTGCAATCGGAATAATAAAAGCACAAGCTACTTTCTTTCGTAAATCTTTAGTTATTGTAAATAATATAACTACAAAAGCAAGAATAAAACTATATAAACCATTTTGCCTAAACATTATACTTAGAAAAATAAAGAATCCTAATAATATAACATTTTTATTTTCTTTTAAAAACTTTTTATTAACATATGATTCTATTAACAATATAGTTGTTATAGTAACACATAAAGCAAAAGGAATATCCTTCCACATCGTAATACTATAAAAACAAATTATTGGACAAAACATGAAAAATAATAACAATAATTTTTGAATAGAAACTGGAACTTTCTTTTTACCTAAATATAATATTAGAAAAGAAAAAGTAAAAGCACAAGCAAGCATTTGTAATATAGAATAAATAGCAATTCCAACATTATCACTATTAAATAATAAATTACCTACTTTTAAACAGAATCCAATTACTAATGTGTGAAAAACTGGATGATGATTAGTAACTGCTTCATTAGTAAGCATTTGAACCATTTGATAAGTAGAATCAGCGGAACATATTCCTGGATAATAATGTAAGAAATAAGGAATATATCCACACAAAATAATTAAAGCTAAAATAAATAAATTACGTTTATTAAATTTAAAATATTTATCTAACTTTCCCTTATTAGACTTAAATTTATCAATATAATTATAACAAACACTTAAAATCATACTAATAATAAAACCAAAGTTAATAAATTTAACAAATAAATATAATAATAACTTTTTACTTATAACAATATCATTTAAAATATAATTAGTAAAAGTAAAACCAATTGTATTTAAAAGTGATAAAAGAAAACCAGCAATAAAAGAAACAATATAAATTCTTTTATTATCTATTTTCCTAAATTTATTAATTAATAAGATAATAAAGAATAAAATAATTAACCAGTTAAATTGATTAGCAAATATATAATTATCAAAATTATAGGTATTACCATCATAACTATATAAAAGTGAAGTTATAAGAGTAATAATAATAGCTAACAAACCTACTGCATAATTATTTTTTAATAATTTCATAGTTTCACCTTTTTATTTAAATCTTCTATTAATTCTCTTTCATCAGCTTCATAAATTAAACTAGTTTTATTATAATTAATAATTATTTTAGCTAATTGTTCAGAACAATCAACAGATTCAAACCATTTTAATTTTTTTATTTCTTCTGGAACATATACTAAATTAGTTGTATATAAACGATCAAATAAACCATCTTCATAAGCTTTATTAAACTTTTCTATTCCTGAAGTAAATAAAGCAAAAGTAGCAACTAAAATAACTTTTTTAGCTCCACGCTTCTTTAATTCTTTGGCAACTTCTAACATTGAACCACCAGAAGCAATCATATCATCAATTACTAAAACAGTTAAATCTTTAGGATCCTTACCTAAATAAATATGTTCTATAACAGGATTTTTACCATCAACAATTTTACTTAAATCACGACGTTTATAGAATAATCCAACATCACATCCTAATATTTCAGCATAATAACGAGCTCTTTCCATAGCTCCCATATCAGGACTTATAGTTAATAAATTGTTTTTATCTAATTTTTCTTTAGTAAACATCTCTTTTAAAATTGTATCAGTTGCGAAAACATTTTCAAATGGTAAATTAGGAATTGCGTTTGATACATTAGGGTCATGACAATCAAAAGTAATTATATTATTAACACCTAATGACTCAAGTTCTTGTAAAGCTAAAGCACAATCTAATGATTCACGCTCTTTTCTTCGATGTTGTCTTGATTGATATAATAAAGGCATAATAAGTGTTATTTTAGAAAAACGACCATTAGTAGCAGAAATAACACGCTTTATATCTTGGAAATGTTCATCGGGTGACATATGATGAACACTTCCAAAAAAATCATAAGATATATTATAATTACTAACATCAGATAATATATATAAATCTTTATCTCTTACAGATTCACTTATATAAAGCTTCCCTTCCCCATTACTAAAACGACTACAAGTAACATTAACAATACTACTTTCATTAGTCTTATTTATTTTCTTTATATGTTTATCAATCTTTTCTCCTAATTCTTTACAATTTTCAAATGCAATAATTTTTAAATTTGATTTCTTCATAAATACCTCTACTTATTATTTTCTATATTATTAAATTTAAATTCCAACTCTTCTTTTATTTTTTTCATTTCTTCATATTTATCTAATAAAATATAAAATTCTTTTTTCCAATATTCTTTTTCATAATTTAAATTAACATAATTACGTTTAGTAATATACATATCATCAACAGCTAGATGATATAATTTATCAATATTCTTTTTAGGTTTAACATATAATTCACTATAATCTTTAATTTCTGGTAAGTTATTATTATTAACTTTTACATTCTTAATAAAATCAATCACACTTTTTTCAACACTATTTCTAATTTTTAGATAATCACTAGGATTAGTGTGTTTTTTTTGTTTTAAAAACTCAACACCCTTTTCTAAAAATTCTTTAGTTGACATATGATTTAATATTTCAGCATAATCTTTTAAACGATCTTTTGTATATTCCTTTTCTTCATCATACAATAACAAAACAGGGGTTCCTAAAGCTAAGCAAGGTAAAGCACAGTGAAGGCGACTTGTTATAACTAAACTAGCTGCTTGATATTGATCTAAAACTTTTTTTACATTTTTAAATCTTGTATCCCAATCTAATTTAGAATTTTCTTTAACATCTAAAGTATGAGTAATTTTTCTTATATCTTTTTTAGTATTATCTAAAACTAATTTTTCAGCTTCTTCATCAATATCTACTAAACAAATATATTTTTGTTTTTTTATTTTAGGATCTCTTTCAATTGTTAAAGTTAAACACCCAGAAAAATAATTTTTAATACCAACCTTATTTAATAATTCAATTGTTGAATTATCACGACATCCAATTGGTTCATATTTGGCTAAATATTTTTTTGCATATTTATTTAAATATTCAGTTCTAATACCTCCTGAATTATAACCAGAAAAATGTGTTGATATAAAATAAGGTTTAATATAAGGTGATAATGGAAAATTAATTTTTGAATGTAAAAACCAACCATTTAATATTGTTACAACTTGTTCTTTTTCTTTAGGAACAAATAAGTCCATTGCTTCTCTTTCAATATAATAATCAATATGTGGTAAAAAACGCATAGCTACATAACTTTGAATATCATCACCAATATTTTCTGTATTTTTGTATGTTATTAATCCATATTTCATAATATTCCTCACTATTTTCCATATATCTTTTTACAAATTTTATAAACAAATGGGGCACGATTACGAAGTACACGACCTACTGATGTTCTGAATCTTTCTGTTTTAGTTTCATATTTAACATAAACATCAAAGAAGAATTTAGATTTTGTTTCTAATACTTGTTGACTAACTGAATCTAATTTATTAAGTTCTAAAACAGCTTTATAGAAATTAGCTGATGATTGTTTCCAAGAAACCCATTTTTTTGCAGTTTCTTTAGCTCCTTTTTTTAGTTTATTTAAATATGCAGTATCTTTTAATTTATTAATATACTCAACAACTTTTTCATCATCATCAGTTTTAACAACTAAACCATTTTTATTATGAACAATATATTCATCATGTCCTGTTACATCATAAACAATTGCAGTTCCTCCACAGTGAAACATTTCAAGTGGTGGGCCAAACATTCCTTCTACATAACTTAGTTTAACAATTGCATCACAAGAGCGATAAATTTTTGCACATTCACTAGATGGAACACGTGAGAAAACTCGGTCAACTCCAGGATACTCTTTTATATCTGAAGATGTAAGTAACCATATTTCATCAGCTTCGCTTTGTTTAACTAAATCAATTGTTTTAGGAACATTTTTAAATGGAACATCAACTGGACCTTCAACTAAAATACGAAGTCCATCACATTTACCATAATCTTCTCCATCAAGAGTAAATATATCTTTTCTAATTCCATTATGAACTAATAAAGTTTTAATTCCATATCTATTTTCTAAATACTCTTTAATCCATGTAGCTTCTGTAATAACTTTCATATCAAGCATATAAGTCATTTCAGCTAACATTTTTAATCCTACTTCAGAATCATTATAAAATTTTGATTCAATAGATTGGACAAAATAAATATATTTTTTAGCTTTAATACGATATAACTCATAAACAGTTCGCCACCAAGTAGCAATTGCCATATCAAATTCCATTTGTTTTTTTTCAATCTCATCATATGTAACCCATTTTAACTTATGAGCTGAAGCATGCCATGCATACTCTTCTGGTTTTACTGGATCACTTGTTACAATATAAACATCTTCACCTTCATCAACCATTCTTGTTGCATGTTCAAATATAACATTAGTTCCCCCACCAATAGCTGGTGAACCTAAGGTAAAAATACATTTCATATAACCACCTATATAATACCTTTCATTTTTAATTTTATTTTTCTATGATTAACATAAATAAATTTAGGAATAACAAGTTTCTCATTATTTAATTTTAATACTGGCCAGAAAGTATCATAGAAAAATACCTTATGTCTTAAAACAAATTTTGCATTTTCTTTAATATAATACTTCCAAGTTAATTTCTTTTTCAAATTAAATTCTGTAAATTCAAAAACCCCAAAATTTTCGTAGTGGTAAATCTTATTAAAGAAGACTAATTGTTCTTTAGTTGGTTTAAAAACCATATTAAAATGAATTTGATTTATTTTTTTATAAACAACATCTAAATCATAAAATCCATCACATAACATATCTAATAATTTTTGATAAGTATTAAACATGTTATTTTGAATTTTAGAAACAACATTTTTATATATTTTCTTTTCCTCATCTTTTTCAAATAATAAAACTTCTACTTTATTATTTTTTAATGTATAACGATTTGCACTACCATGAGAAGCTCCTAAAAGAATTTCAAAAATTGTTCTATTTTCATAATAAAGAGAATAATTAGAACTTAATGATGGCACATTATGAAATATTAATCCTTTTTTATTCTTAGGTTTAGCTTTAAAATCACGACTAACTAAACCATATAAGTAACCACTAACTTCATAATCACTACCTAAAATATTTTGAATATTATCTTGAATAGAACCATTCCATCCAACATCAACAACACAAATTCTCTTAGAAGGAGTCATTTCCTTTACATATTTCTTAAACAACTCTTTTTGTTCAACTCTATTTTTTTCAAATATTTCTTTAAACACTTTGTTATCTTTTAATTGTTTAAAAACATTAGACTTTTGAAAATTAGGAATCTTTTCATCAAAATTATCAGTAATAATAGCTTTTAAATTCTTTTTATCTTTTTTATCTAACTTTAACTTTTTAATTAACTCTCTAGATTCTTCTCTAAAACTATCTTCAATTTTAGTTAATTCATCTTTACTAAAATTTAAACTTTTTAAAAATTCTGTTACTGTAATATAAGAATATTGTTTTAATAAAGTATCAAAATTTTCTTCTTCAATATTTTTTAAAGAAGGTAAATAAGTTGCTTTACGAGAAACTAATAAATAATGACTTTTAATCTTTTTACCATTAGTTTTTTCTACATATGCATCAAATAATTTCTTTAAATATTCCCCTTCTCTTGATAAAAAGAATACTTCATCATGATTATTTTTAATTAATTCAAAATATAATTTTTCAATAAAAACATATAACGAAAATATAGCATGTTCAAAGTTATCTGTAGATGTTTTAGAAAGTTCATCAAGGCAAGCATAAACATTACTTGTTTCATGTTCTGTTAAATATTTATCATAAAATTCATACTTACTTTGTCTTTTTAAATGAACAGCTTCAATTCCTAATCTTTTTGGTGTTTCATAATCTGATGAATAATTATCACCAACCATCGCACATTCACGTGGTTCAGCTTTAAGTTTATCTAAAACATAATTATATAAATTACCTGTTTTCTTATTTTTTAAATTTTCACATGAAACAAAAATATCATCAAAATAATCTAATATACCATGATGTTTAAATATTTCTTTAATCATTTCTTTAGATAAATACATATCAGAAACACAATATATTTTCTTACCCTCTTTTTTTAAATTTTTAATTTCTTTAATAATATCTTCATCAACACTTTGAGAATTTTGTTCAATTGTCACTTCTAAATTTTTAGAAGCTTCATAAAAATCTTTAAAAGAAATCTTCTTAAATTTATAATGGTGATAAAGTTCTTCAATTAATTCTTTATATGTAAATTCACAATCATTTCCAGCATGTTCATTTTTAGCTCCTATTTCCATTTCAAGACGATTACGAGTCTTATATAAATCAAGCATATTAACATTTAAATCAAGTGTTCTAGTCAAATGATTGGCCCAAATTTTTTTTGTAAATTCCGGTTGTACATTACGATAAACAATAGTATCAAAAATGTCAAAGAAAACATATTTAATTCTTTTATCTGTAAGTATATTTAATTTTGCCATATTTACCTCCATCTATTTCATTAATGAATCATAATACTCATTACAAATTTCTTCAGTATCCCCTATTTTTACAATTTTACCATGATCTAACCAAATTACTTTTGTACATATATCTTTAATAGCTTGAAGTGAATGAGAAACATATAAAACAGTAGTTCCTCCATGAATCATTTCCATCATTTTATTTTTGCTCTTTTCTTGAAATTTTATGTCCCCAACAGATAAAATTTCATCAACAATTAATATTTCAGGATTAACAGCAGTTGAAATAGAAAAAGCAAGTTTAGCTGTCATACCTGAAGAAAAGTTTTTAACTGGAACATCCAAGAAATCACGAAGTTCTGAAAATTCAACTATCTCATCAAACTTTTCATCTAAAAATTTCTTTGAATAACCTAAGACAGCCCCATTTAAATAAATATTTTCACGAGCAGTCAAATCCATATCAAATCCAGCTCCAAGTTCGATCATAGGTGAAATTACTCCCCCTACTTTAACAGTACCAGTAGTAGGTTTCATAACTCCTGAAACAACTTTTAACATTGTTGATTTACCTGCACCATTAGTACCTATTAAACCAACAACCTCACCTTTTTTTATTTTAAAACTTACATCTTTTAAAGCCCAAAATTCTTCTGGTTTCTTTTTTTTCTTTTTAAATTCAAAGAAATGAATAAAAGTTTCTTTTAACGAATTATTTTTTTCAATTCCTAAATTAAATTTCATGGAAACATTTTTTAATTCAATCATAATTAACCTCCATTAAATATAGTAAATAAATTTATCTTGATTCTTTCTAAATACAATACATCCAACAATAAATGTTCCTAACGCAAATACACCACATAGAACAAAATTCATTAAGCTTGGCATTTTACCATATAAAATAATTGTTCTAGTAAAGTTTACGATTTGATATAACGGATTAAATTGGAATAATTTTTGTAGTGTTGGATTTAACATACTAATGTCATAGAAAATTGGTGTCCAATAATTCCAAATTGTTAAAATAATTCCATAAATATAGAACATATCTCTTAAAAATACTGAAATAGTAGATGTAATAAAAGATACTCCAATTGCGAATAATAACAAGCATACATATGCATATGGTAGTAATAAATAATAAATATTTATAAAACACTTAGTTTCTCCACTACCAGTAACTAAAATTATAAGTAATAATGGAATTAAAGTAAGTAAAAAGTTAATTCCTACAAATAGACATTTTGATAATGGAAAAATATATTTTGGAATATAAACTTTTGTCATTAAATTAAAATTACCAACAATTGACATCATACCTAAATTAGTTGCTTCACTAAAATAGTTCCAAACAACTAAACCAGTCATTAAATAAACTAAATAGTTTACCCCTTCCATACGGAATCTAAACACTTGTGAGAATACTACCGCCATAACCATCATCATAAGTAATGGATATAGTAAACTCCATAAAATTCCTAACACTGATCTTTTGTATTTTACTTTAAAATCACGTGTAATCATTTGTTGCATTAAAAACTGATATCGTTTAAAATTGTACCAAATATTTTTTAACATACTAACTCTCCTTTTTTCTACCTTTTAATTATACCAAATATAAAGAAAAAATTAAAGCTTTAAGCTCTAATTTACATAATATCATCAAAAATATTTTCCAATAATTTTACTTTTTCTTTATTAATATTTTTATAACTAATTTTTTTAATTTCTAAACTATCAGACTTTAAAATATTTAAAACTTCTTTACCCATTTTTTCTTCATCTTTAGAAATAATATAACCAAAATTATTTGGTATTGAAATATAATCATCACTAATATTAATTGTTGTTAATATTTTAGTATTTAAAATAATTGCTTCATTGTAAACCATAGGAAATCCTTCATAATCAGAAGTTAAAATGATATAATCTGCTTTTTTGATATAAGGATATGGATTAGATTTCATACCAACAAAAGTTATTTCACTTTCTAATTTATATTTACTAACCAAATCTTTATATAAATTATAATCTGGGCCATCACCAACAATCCAAAGTTCAATAGATATACCACAATCTTTTAAATATTTAATTAACTTAATTAATTTAGTAATACGTTTAGAACTTTCATCTAAACGACCAACAAAAGTAAATAGAAACTTAGCTTTCTTTTTTAAATTAATACTCTCTAAAGACATTTCTTTTATCTTATCTTCATTAATAAAATTATTACAAGTTAAAGTTTTAACACCAGTAAAAACTTTATTAAAATACTCTCTTGATTCATTAGAAACAAATATAATATGTTTAAAACCAGTTACACCCAAACCATTAAAAAAGTTAATATAATCATCTTTATTTTTAAAAGCTAATTCATAAGCACTATGAACATATAAACTTGAATTATTTGAAGCAATCTTACTTAAAACTGCACCAGGAATTGAATATGTTGCATAACTACAAGAATAATCAAATTTATTTTTATATTTAAACATAAACTTTATTCTTTTAATCAAATTACAAACTTTTCTAACTATTACAATTTTATTATTACTAACTTTATATTCCATTACTTTAATACAACTAGGTATTTCTTTTAATAAAGGCCCATCTTTTTTTTCTAATACCAAAGTAACCTCATATTTTTTATAATCTATATGTTTTAATAATTCAACTAAAGCTTTTTCAATCCCACCTACATTTAAATCATAAGCAAAGAATATTAACTTTTTCATACAATATCACCAAATTAATTATATATATAAATATTATTTAAGTCAAACAAAACCTAATTAAAACAAAAAAAAGCACCCGCTGTGGCAAATACGCCACGTGGGGGATTACTTATTTATTATTATCGTTTCAACTTCCTTATATCTCATATGGTGAATTTGGAGTACCATTACCTCCGGTAATGGTTATTTTAGATGAGATATTTATAACTGGACGAAGCCCGTTCGCATAAGACACAGAAGTAATGGACGCATCGCCAAAGTAGCTCACGCGCCAAGCATAGGAAGCACTATATGGTGTTGCAGTCCAATATGTTACTGCATTATTATAACTATTTGTTACGGTATGGTTTTTTGAAAGTATTGTTTCACTTTGCCCAGATAACATTTCTCCTACTCGAATCAACCCTACACTTCCATTATATGAATTACTTATACTTTCTAAATTCGTTTTATAATTACCATCAGTCCAATAATCTCCTCGATACCATGTTGTACTTGCAAGTTTAGCTTTTTCAGTTTCATCATTATTACTTAACCAATTTAAGAAAGTATCTTCATTTATTGTTGTACACAATGTACAGTTTGTTCCATATGCCATTTTATCTGATGAATCTATTGTTCCATTATTATCACTATCATAATATCCATCAAGTATTAATTTTGTTCCACTTGTCCCTGTTTCTACTACTCTATAATTTCTTCCAGCATATGTTACATATTCTCCTATTTGACTATTATCTTTTAATGTTCCTGTTACACTACTACTCTTATCTTCGAACATATATGGATCCGTTAGAGTACCATTACCTCCGGTAATGGTTATTTCAGATGAGACATTTATAACTGGACGAAGCCCGCGCGCATAAGACACAGAATAATTGCTCGCATAGCCATCGCTGTACACGTCCCAAGCATCTGAAGCACTATATGGCGTTAATGTCCAAAATATTTGTGAATTTACTAAATAACTTGATGAGTTACTTGCTAAATTATATTCATCTATTGATAGTAAACCTACATATTGTGGTATTTGTGATAAATTTTTTGAACATGTTGTTCGGGCTGATGTATCATCTTCTGTTGTTTCACTACACCATGTTTGTTGTACTAACCATTCTTTATTTTTTAATTTTGAATAAAAATAATTATTTAACCAATCATTTACATAACTACTATCATATTGTTCTGCAGTATCTTTTGCTCCCCGTGGGATTGTTGTTACATTTTCTTCTGTTATCATGCGAATACTTCCATCTGCATTCACTCCCATGATTCGCCACATAAATCCATTAAACCATACATAGTTTGTAGTTGGTTTACCTTTTAGATATGTTCCATCTAAATAATTATAGGTTGTACCACTACTTAATAATGTATTAGTTATTTCTGTTACTGTTTGTTGCTCTGGTTCAGGTTCTGGAGCATTTCCACTATCTTGAGCAAAATTAAGTTTTAGTGTTAATTGCTTCGATTCAGAAGGCAAGCTTGTTGCACTAGAATCAAATGTTACTATTACTTTAAATGTTTTCGATTCATTTACTTGTAATTTTGTATATCTTGTTATTCCACTTATTTTAAAAGTTATATCTGTTGGAGCTTTTTCATTTGCTTCATCTATTCCTTCTATGCTTTCTAAGTATGCATCTAACTTACCTTGATTTTGCACTGTTACATTATATTCAGCACTGCTTCCTGGTTTTTTTAAATTTACTTGGAAAGTTGCTGTTGTTGGAGCTGTTATTTCTTTATTAACTGTAGTTGCAGAATTCATTGTTCCTTCCTGTATATCAGTAAATACTACTTTAAAATCACTAGTAATACTTGATGTACCATTTATTGTTAGATACTGGCTTAATGCTGAATAAGCTATAGTCATTCCTACTACCATTACGAGTAATATTACAATAATAATATTTTTTCTCTTTCTTGTAGACATTCTCATTTATATCATCTCCCTATTATTAATTCTAAGTTAAAAGGTATGTTTTGTCAATAGAGATTAATGTAAAATTTTGTTAAGATATTTGTCTTATTTTTACTATTAAATTAGTTTATTTAAAAATAGTATATTACAAAAAAATCTTTTTAGATTTCACTAAAAAGATTCTACATAATGTTTAATTTTATTTTGAATGTTTATAATAAACTTTCGCTTATTCATAAATTTAAATAATAATTGTCTTAATAATTCAATAATACTAGAAATAATTAATATTAATAAACACATTCCAAATAATATTAGTAATACTTTATAACCACTTACATAATTTTCTTTACCTAATGGTAAATAATCATAAATATAATTAAATAAGAAATTATTCTCATGTACTAAATATACTCCAAACATAAGTTTTGCCCAATTATTTATTAATTTATTTTTAAATTTAAATGTTTCAAATAATAATAAATAACAAACACTTTCTATAATAATTAGTGGACTTGTAAAATTAACTTTACCAGTTAGTATTACATCATTAATATAAGTTAAAAAACTATTATTAAAATTACTTATATAAGAACTTGTACAAATTAATAAAGCATTAATAATTATTATTGTAATTAGTGATATTAAGAATATTAATTGTCTTTTATATCTTGAATAATTTTTAAAGTGTAAATTATCTTTTATTTTATATTTACCAAAATAAGATCCAATTAAGTAAATAAAGACAAATGACATAACACTATAACCACTATTATCTATTACTTGTTGTTTTGTAATATAAGGTATTACTGATAACAAAAAGAAAGATAAAAGCAATAATAGCCGATGTTGTTTTTGATTTATATTTTTTATTAAAATATTTATAAAAGGACTTAATAAATATAAAGCTATATAAATATTTATAAACCAATAAAAGTTTCCAAAACGATAAGAGTAATTTAATGGTAATAAAAATAATAATAAATCAAACTTAGAAATAGCTGCTAACGATAATATCGAAAATATTAAAGCAAATACAGCTTTATAAAACCAAGTGGCAGTTATTAAAGGAATTATTTTTTTTATTTTAAACTCTTTATTATAATTAAAATAACCTGTTAACAATATAAATGAATTTACATGAACCGCAGTTGAAACATAAAGTATATCTAAAAACAAATGTAAAGTTCCATCTGTTTTTGATAATAAATCTGTATGCATTATATAATGCCATAATATAATCATAAACATTGATATTATACGCATTAATTCAAAATTTGATTTTCTATCCTTATTCACAGTTGCTGTCATACTACCACCTAGTTAAAATATAACATATTTTATTTAGTTATTTCAAGCTTTTTCCTACTTAAACCAAACATTTCCATCAACATTAGTACTAATACCTGGAATTCTTTCACTACTAGAATATTGCCACATAAAATATTCACCATCATAATTACAATAATGATTATATTGAGCAACCCATCTAATATATTTACGCATATTAGTACTTAAGATATTCCTTATATGATTTAAATCTGTATATACATAAGTATCCTTATAACCTGAATTATGCATATTATTAACAAATGTTGTTATTATCTCATCATATTTAGCAGTTGTAATATTACTTGAACTAGCATTTGATAATTCCCAAGATTCAATATCATAATAAACTCCTAATGTAGGTTTCATATCATATTTTTTGATAATATTTAACATATTTTTTGACTCTTTTAATGCTTCACTTTTATTTTCTGCATAACTAAACAAATATACACCATATGGAATATTTAAACGTTTTAAAGCTTTGATATTAGCTGCAACTTGTCCATCTTCATAATAACTTCCATAACCGATTCGGAGAATAACTCCATCAATCATATCAGCATTTTTTACTTTACCCCAATCTATTTTACCTTGATGTGTTGAAACATCAATAATATATTTAGCATTCTTTTTTATTAAAACACCAAGTGAATTAAAGAAACATTTTTCCCCTTCAATCCATTGCCAATCGACAACTTTTTCTCCATAGGCATTTAAATAGTAAGTTTTTCCATCACTTTCAAGCCAACCTGTTTGTAATCGTCCAGCACTATCAAATTTATAATCAATACCATCAACACGATATATTCCCGTATGTACTTCACCAGTTGTTTTATCTAAATAATATTTATAGCCATCAACAAACACCCATCCAAAACGCATTCTAAAGTCTACCCTACTAAAGAAATATGTCTTACCATCAACTTTTTGGAAACCATTTTTAATAGCACCCTTACTATCAAAATAATATTTATCCTTTCCCTTAGTATAAATACCATTATAAGCAGTACCATCTTCCTTAAAATAATGTAATACATAATCTATTTGAAATAAACCAGTACGCATTTCATTATTTACACGACTAAAGAAATAATAGTGTCCATTCCATTTTTGCAAACCATTAACTTGTTTTCCTTCACTATTAAAGAAATATTTTTTACCTTTAACTGTTTGAATACCAGTTTGCATTTTACCATTACTATCAAAATAATAATTTATATAATCTATTGAGAAATATCCTGTTCTTTTTGTTCCATCTACTCTACTTAAAAAATATGTTCCATCATCTAGTTTTAAGAATCCATAATGTTGTTTTCCGTTTTGATCAAAATAATATGTTTTTTTATTTATTGTTTGCCAACCTGTTAACATTTTTCCATTGTTGTCAAAATAATAATTTACATAATCTATTGAGAAATATCCTGTTCTTTTTGTTCCATCTACTCTACTTAAGAAATATGTTCCATCATCTAGTTTCAAGAATCCATAATGTTGTTTCCCATTTTGATCAAAATAAAATGTTTTATTATCTATCGTTTGCCAACCTGTTAACATTTTTCCATCATTATCAAAATAATAATTCTCATAATCAATTGAAAAATATCCTGTTCTTTTTGTTCCGTCTACTCTACTTAAGAAATATGTTCCATCACTAAGTTTTAAGAATCCATAATGTTGTTTTCCGTCTTGATCAAAATAATATGTTTTTTTATTTATTGTTTGCCAACCTGTTAGCATTTTTCCATTGTTGTCAAAATAATAATTTACATAATCTATTGAGAAATATCCTGTTCTTTTTGTTCCATCTACTCTACTTAAGAAATATGTTCCATCATCTAGTTTTAAGAATCCATAATGTTGTTTTCCGTCTTGATCAAAATAATATGTTTTTTTATTTATTGTTTGCCAACCTGTTAACATTTTTCCATCATTATCAAAATAATAATTGTTATAATCAATTGAAAAATAACCAGTACGCATTTTACCATCAACACGACTAAAGAAATAAGTATTACCTTCCCACTCTAAAAAACCGGTATACTTACTACCATCCGGATTAATATAATAGGTATCCCCATTAATTGTAGTCCAACCAGTTTTTGGAGCTGATGTTGTTAAAGTTTTTGTTTCAGCAGTTTCTACTGTACTTTTGGAAACTTCATTAGTATTACTTTCTAAAGCATTAACAGAAGTCATTCCACAATATAAACATCCCATTGTAAGCATTACTGATTTTGTACTCTTTTTCATAATTACCCCCTAAATTTTATCTTTGTTTTTACCATTCCAGGAAAATATAATAACATTACCATCACTCTATTCTTTAATATTTTAACATGCTTAACACTTTTAGTAAACCCGATTTTTGTCAAAACGCTAAATAAAATGTAATGTTTTACCATATATAGACGTTGTTTAAATAAAATATCTTGCTTAGGGTAATTAAGTAATTCTTTAAAAAATTCATAATAACCATATGGATATTTTTTAAATAAATTAACTATACCTTTTGTATAACCATCTTCTTCATAATTAGCTATCATAATATCTTTATTAGAAATTAATAAACCATCCCTATCCAAATCCATTTTATAATAGGTTCTAGCTTCCGTAATAAATTTTTCATTGTGTTCTAGTTCATATTTAAACTTTTTACGAACACTAGTTCTAAAAGTCAAAGCAGTATCATAAGTATATCCATATTTATAGTGAAAGTGATATAAAGAAATAATTTTATTATTTAAACTTTCATCTTTTGGTGTTTCTGCATTAAGTATTTTACGATAATATAAAATTCCATAAGCTTTTTTATCTAAAGTTTCATAATCTTTAGAAATATCTTTTAATACCCCATCTATAAAATAATCATCACTATCTACTTCAATCCAAATTTCACCTGTTACATATTTACTTAAATTATTAATAGCTGCCATTTTACCAGCATTTTTTTGTTTATGATATTTTATTTTAATCTTATTTTCTTTAATCCAACCTTTTACTAATCCTTCTGTATTATCACTAGATCCATCATCCATAATTAACCATTCAAAGTTAGTAAAAGTTTTACTATTCTCTATTAGACTATTATATAACTTAGGAAGTAAATGTTCTCGGTTATATGTAGCTGTTAAAATTGATATTTTCATAACTCACCTAACAATTCTTTTATTTCTTCTAATATCTCATCATTAGAAAAACTTTTAACTTTTTTACTTTTATTTTTATTTGTAACAAATTCTTTTATACCTTCATAAATACCAGCTTTATCATTAGTTACAATTAGACTATTCTCATAACCTTTTAAAACTTCGCGAGCAGCTGTATCAGTAATTAATATTTTTTTATTTAATACTTTTGCTTCTAATAATACCATTGGATATCCTTCATAATAAGAAGCAAGTAAAAAATAATTTCCTCGTTTAATATAAGGATATGGATTAGTTCTAGAACCTAATAATATAAAAGTATCATTTATATTTAATTTATTTATTTTATCTTGTAAACTATCTTTTAAAGGTCCATCACCAACAATATAAATACGATGCATAATGTTCTCATCTATTAAATGTTTGTGTACTTCAACTAATCTTTCAACTGCTTTTTGCTCAGTTAAACGTGATACTTGTACAAAACTTGGTAAGTCATCTTTTATTTCTAAAGCTTTGCCTTTTAAAGACTTATTAATCACAACATCTTTATTTATATAATTATAAATAACATGTTTACGACTATTATTTTCTTTAAAACAATCTTTAAATTTTTCTAAATTATCTTGTGATACAAAAACAATATCATCATACTTATCATACATTTTTTTATTTATTTTTTCTTTTAATTTGGATTTAAAACCATCACCAAAAACAGCTTTAATATCATTATGAACCCAAACTATTTTTTTAGCTTTACTAGATTCCGAAAATAACCAAGTCATTGGTCCTTCTAAAAAAGCAACTTCAACATCATATTTATCTTTAATCCATTTGTTATATATTTTTTTACGCGTAATTGGATTAAGTAAATTAAGTGAAACTTTTAATTTAGAAGCTTTATTCATTTCTTCTCTTGGTATTTTATAAATTGATTTTAAATGAATTTTTTTATTTAATTCTTTACTAAAAGCACCCTTACCATATAAAGTTAAAATAGTAATATCAAATTCATCTACTAAAGCATTTGCAATATCAACTAATACTCTTTCCGCTCCCCCTAAAGTAAGTCCTGTAATTCCAAATACTATTTTCTTCATAATTTGTCCTCCTCACCTATAAATAAAATATATAACATTAAAACTACTAACATAGACGATACATAAAAATATACATATCCCGTTAAACATGATAAAAATAAACTTAAAATAATACATATAAAATACATTAAATAATTAATACTAACTATTCCACGTTTCTTAATAAAAGTAATAATTCCTTTAATTATAATAAATATAAATGGTCCTAAATATAAGATTAATCCAATAGCTCCAAAGTTATATAAGAAAGCTGGTAATTCCATTTCTAAAGTTAATTCTGGATAATTATTTAAGTAACCAGTACCAAATAAAAATGTTTCTATAGAAAATTCTTCGTGATATAAATAGTGTTGATATATTAATTGTTGAAGTCTACGATTACTATTTGGTAATTCTATTTCATTTGCTTTATCATAAGTCTTAAGTAATGCATTAATTTGTTCATCACTTAACTCTATATCTAAATTATTATTTTTAATTTGTACAACAAAATTAGTTAAATCACCAGTTAAATGTGTTTCTTCATTAGTAAGTGGATCAATCATCTCACTACCAACTTCTTTAATATTTTCTCGTCTTTTAAAAGAATTTTTTCCCCCTACTAAAACTGAACCTATTAAAATAATTATAGCTGTAAGAATAATTCCAAATTTCTTTAAGTTAACTGATTTTTTTACATAAACATAATCATATATATAACATAATCCATAAATAAACACTATTAAAACACTTCCATATAAAGCTGTTCTAGTTCCAAATAAAACAATTAAAAAGGTAAATAAACTTAAAATAAATAAAATAATATACCATTTTTTTATATACTTTAATAGATATGTAAAAATACTTCCAAAACCTAATACTAATAGTGCAGATAAACCATTACCAGAAGCATTCCAACCTTTAAAACCTACTCCATCTAAATAAGTTGTACTTGAAGTACCAGCTATAATTGAAATATATATTAATACTAAATAACAAGATAACATTAAAGTTATATATTTTCTTAAATGTGGCAATCTTTTTTGTTTAATAAACCAAACTAAAACATAAAATAAACCTATCATATAAGTATAATTTAAATTATATTGTAATTCACTAAAAACACTTCCCGCGTTAAATTCTGTATAATAATGTTTAAATGTTAATAAGTGAAGTAATGTATAAATTAAATAAATAATTCCAAGAATAAATAAATCTTTTCTTGATTTTTTATCTTTAATAAAAATATATATTAATAAAATACAAGGTATAATTGGTCTAATAATAGTTGTTGGACTAATTATACTATTTGGATAATAATATCTAAAAATAAAACTTAAACTATCTAAAAAAGGTGTAAGTAATAAGAAAAGATAAATTAAGTATTCAATCTTAAATTTCTTTATATTCATTACTTCACCTTCTTTAATAATCTAAATAGTTTTATATATATTGGAAGTGTCAAAGAATTAATAGTTCGATAATAATAATTCTTTTTTGTTTTATCACTTAATAAATAAATATTTTTTTGATAATTAGGAAAATATTTATTTAAAAAATCAGTTCCTTCTTTAATAATACTATTTCTAAGTTTTTTATTATTAATTCCCATAACTCTTAAAAAAGAACTACCATAAATAATTCTTAAACAAGAATATTCTAATTCATAAAAATATTTATTTAATAAATTATTTTCTTGATAATATATAACTGCATTTTCTAATATTTTATAAATATCTCTAACTTTTTCATTTTGTGTATTAGCAATTGAATTTGGTCTTTGAATATAGTGAATATATGTACCATGAACACTAGCAAATTTTTTTATATATGGAACTATTTTATAGCACCAATCAACATCTTCATAACGTAATCCTTTTGAAAATTTAACGCCAATTTTATCAATCAAAGATTTTTTATATAATTTGTTCCAAGCAACAACTCTAATATCAACTAGTAATCTACCTAAATCAGTTACTTTACTAATATCTTTTACTTGTTTATTTGGGTATTCCCAAATAAAGTCTGCTTCAACAACATCAGCTTTAGTTTCTACTGCTTTTTCATACATCTTTTCATATAAATCTAAGTCAATATAGTCATCACTATCTAAAAAAGCAAGATACTTACCAGTTGCATACTTCATACCATAATTTCTGGCATCACTTAAACCACCATTTTTCTTTTTATGGTAACTAAAACGTTTATCACTTTTAACAAATTCTTTAATAATTTTAGCACTACCATCAGTACTTCCATCATCCACAATAATAAATTCTAAATCTTTAAATGTTTGATTTTTTAAACTATTTAAACTTTTTTCTAAATAAGCTTCAACATTATAAACTGGTACAATAACACTAATTTTAGGCATAATAATTCTCCTAACTAATTTTTCTAGAAACTTTATTTATATATAAATCTAAATCAAATTTAATAACTAATTTTTTTACTAATCTTGGAATATTATTAGAAAGTAAATATTTACTAATATTTCTTTTCTTTAATTCTTTAATATAAAATTTTAAATAAGCTTTTGGAACAATTATTGATTTAGAAATTAATACATTAGCAATAAAACTACGAAATACTTTTTTTGTGTCCTCACTAACACTTTTATCTTCATCAATCCATTTTAATAAATTATCAAAGTGATATAAAGTATCATTAGCACGAGCAATTAATTTATCTTCACTAGCACTAGTCATAATACTATTTTCACGAATTAAATAATTATAACCATAATAATCTATAGAACACATTTTTTTTGCTTTAACAATTATATATGGTGTTAAACCAAAATCTTCGTGTAACTTACCACTAGCATACATAAAATTATATTTTTTAAAGAAATCACTTTTATAAGCATAAGCCCAAGCTGGTTCTAATAAAGAATTAGTTGTTAATTTAACAAAACCAACTTCCCCACTACAAACATCAAAAACGGTACTATCTAACTTTTGAGATTTATTCGTATATTCATTAACTTCATTTATTTGAAAACGAATTAAATCTAAATCTTTATTCTTTTCAATTACTGCATTAAGTTTTTTTAATAAATCTTTTTCAATACAATCATCACTATCAACAAAAAGTATATAAGCTCCACGAGCTTTTTTTACACCAAAATTACGAGCACTTGATAATCCCCCATTACGTTTTTTAAATGAACGTATTCTTTTATCCTTTTTAGCAAATTCATCAATAAAATAACCTGAATTATCTTTAGTTCCATCATTTACAACAATTACTTCGAAATCTTCAAATGTTTGATTACAAATTGAATCTAAACATTTTTCAATATAATCTTCAACATTATAAACAGGTACTATAATACTAAATTTCGGCATACATTTCTCCTTTCATATATGGATATTCATTATTAGTTAAAACAACTTTAATAATTTTATTTAAATCATCTTTAGTTCCTGGTACTTTTACTAATAAATAATTACCAGTATGACCAATAATATATCCATCTTTTTCTATTTCTGGTAAAAAAGTAATAACTTTTCCAATAAACTTATTCATATAATTATTTTCTAAATCTTTAGAAACACTAAGTAATTTGTGAACACGTTCCTTTTTTATATTTTCTGGAACTTGATTTTCTAAAGTAGCTGCAACAGTTCCATTACGTTTAGAATATGGAAAAACATGAATTTTAGCAAAACCAATTTTTTTAACTATTTCAATTGTTTCATTAAATAATTCTTCAGTTTCACCTGGAAAACCAACTATAACATCAGTTGTAATTGAAATATCAGGCATATAACTTCTAATTTCACTAATTTTATCAATAAATTCTTGTTTAGTATATTTACGATGCATAGCTTTTAAAATATCTTCACTTCCACTTTGTAAAGGAATATGCATATGTCTTACTAAAACTTTATTATCATGCATTAACTTTAACATATCACTAGTTATTTCATTCATCTCAATTGAAGAAATACGAATACGTTCTAATCCTGGTATTTTTATTAAATCTTCAAGAAGTGAAGTTAAAGTTAAATCTTTTAAATCACTTCCATAATGTCCAGTATGAATCCCTGTTAAAACAACTTCTTTGTGACCATGCCTAACTAGTTCACAAACTTCTTCTAAAATATTTTCTCTACGTCTACTTTTAACAGGTCCTCTAGTATATGGAATAATACAATAAGTACAAAAGTTTTCACAACCATCTTCAATTTTTACAAAAGCTCTTGTTTGATTAAAATTAACTAAATTCATATCTTCAAAAGGTGTTTCATTTAAATTTTTTATATCAACTATTTTCTTATTTGTTTTTAAAAGCTCTTTAATATATAAAACTATATTACTCTTACCACTATTACCAAGTAATATATCAATACAATCTAGTTCTTCTAGTGTTTCATATTCGTGTTGACTCATACATCCAACAACACATAAAACTTTAGGATTTTCTTTTGCACTTTTACGTATCATTTTTCGTGATTTTTGATCAGCAACATTAGTAACTGAACAAGTATTAATTATTACAATATCAGCAGGTTCTTTATGTCCTACTTCTTTATATCCTTCTTTTAAAAGTAATTCACGCATAACATTAGATTCATAAGTATTTACTTTACAACCTAGTGTTAATATTTTAAAACTCATGTTATCACAACCTTCTATAATTGCTTACGAAAATCTTTTAACTCATTTAAAAACTTTTCATTTTCTAGAGTATCATCATTTAATACACTTAAAATCTCTTCTTGTTCTTCATAAACAGGAACTTTAGGATATTCTGTTTTAGTTTCTTGTTTTCCATAGATTGGTGAGATAAAATCAGTATTGTGAAATTTCTTAGCTTCTTTAGAATTGCTCTTTTTATCTAACATTGAAAGAATTGGATCTTCTTGTTTTTCTATCTCTTCTTTACGCATAGCAAGAACATCTTGTACCGAAATTGGACTTTCTTCTTGAGCTAATTCTTCACTTTCATCAAACTCTTCTACAGCTTTTTTTAATTCTTTATAACTAATAATTGAAGTATCTTCTTGTTCTTGTTCAAAGTTGGCAACCTTGTCTTTATTTTGCCCTTCTAAATCTTGTTGCATTTTTTCCAACATTGCTTCTAAATCGACTTGATTTTTCTTTGGTTTAAATTCTTCTTTAGGACTTTCAACTTCTTTATTTTTCTTTATTTCTTTAATTAACTTTTCTTCATATTTTTCTTGTTGTTTTTTAGCGTAAGATAAATAAACAAAACAACAAATTAAAAGAACAAAAGCAACAATTAAAATTATTAATACAAACATTTTACTATCCATCTTATCACTCCATAAATTCATACATAATAGCACTCAAACAGAAAAGTGGCACCGTTTCAACCCGCATAATATTTTTACCTAAAGTAACAGGTATAAAACCATTGTCTATAAAAGCATTTTCTTCTTTTAAAGTAAAGCCACCTTCAGGACCTACTACTAATAACATTTTATCATACTTATTATGCTTTTGCAAAAATATTTTTAGATTATTTTTAGGTTCTCTAGTAGAACAAATTATTTTATCACCATCAATATTTTTTAAATCTTTTATATCTTTAATATTAGAAATATTAGGTATCGTTAAACGTTTAGATTGTTCACTTGCTTCTTTAACGATACTCTTCCATCTTTCTAACTTTTTTTCTTCTTTTTTACTATCAATTTTAACAACTGATCTTTCAGTTCGAATCGGAATAATATTATCAATTCCAAGTTCGGTTGCTTTTTGTAATATTAGATCCATTTTAAATTCTTTTAAAACAGGTATAACCAAAGTTATTTCTCCAAATTCTTTTTCTTGTTTTTGTATTTCTTTAATTTTTTTAACCATTATATTTTTAGAAACACCAACAATCTCACATTCATAACAAACAGAGTCATAAACAACTTCAATTAAATCACCAATGTTAAGTCGCATTACTTTAGTTATATGATGAGTATCATATTCTTCTAAAACAAAATTATCAAATTCTTTTTTATAAGCAAAATATCTCTGCACATTAATCACCAACTACATTATACAATATTTTAGATTTATTTGTGAAAAAAAGATGAAAATTTGGGTATATTACTTTACTTTTCTATTGAAAAGTCATATACTCATTTAAGGGGGCAAAAATATGAAAGAAAAAAATCAAATAACATTAGATGAATTTATTAAATTATTAAATTACTATAAAGATAGAATTAACATAACTTATAAAGATGATGTAAAAAATAACGATAATATAGATACTGTTGAAGAAGCCGTTATTCAAAAAAAATTAGAACCAATTCAAGAACAAATGAATAAATCATATTTAGATTTTGATGAAGAAAATCCTGTTGAAATTAAAGAAGCAGAAAACAATTATGATTTAGCTTTAAACATCACAGATGCGAATGGTAACCAGGTAACTTATTATAAAAGTAATGACCCAATTCCAACAAAAAACGGTGTTACAAGTAATACTTATTTTGAAACTGTTGCTAGTGAAGATAATTATCTTTTAGAACAAATTGAAGAAGATCATAATTTAAAAAAAGTTATCGATAAAACTTTTACAAATGAAAGTATTGATTTATTTTTTAATAATTCTTATTATATGATTGAGGTTCAAGATTTACCTAATCAAGAAACTTATGTATTAAAATTTAATTTAAATGAACAATTTTTAATAAAACAAGTTGATAATAAACTAAAAGAAGTTGAACTAAATAAAATCCCTAATAAATTTTACAGTGCATTGACTATGGAATATGAAGACCTACCAATTGTCTTTAAAAGAATTTATGAAGAATTCCAAGCGTATGATAATAGTTTAATAAATAAAATTAAATTTAGATTACAAAAAATAAAAAAATAAAAGCCATAACTTCAATTTGTTATGACTTTTTTGTTACAATTATCTATTTTCATTAATCCAATCAGTTAAAACTTCTTTTGGCATAAAACCAACATTTTTTGCAACTTCTTTTCCATCTTTAAATAACATTAATGTTGGAATACTCATAATACCATAAGTTCTTGCAACATCTTCTTCTTTATCAACATCAACTTTCATAATTTTGATGTCACTTCTCTCTTCTTTTAAACTATCAATAATTGGTGATTGCATTTTACATGGTCCACACCAAGTTGCATAAAAATCAACTAATACAATTCCTTCTTTAATTTCATTATTAAATTTATCCATTATTATTCCTCCCTATACTTATCTAAAACACTATCAATATTTTTTATATCTAATTTCTTTTGTTCTATTAATGTTTCAGTAGATTCTACTGTAATAACTTTATATTTTAAGAATAAATCTAGTGTTTCTAAATTAAATTCATTAGCATCATCAACTACTTCGTATTTTTCTTTTAATTCTTCAAAGTCTTCAAACACAGACATTGTTTTAGAAATATTACTTGATAATATTGGTGTATGTTTCAATATGTTATTAGCATACCCACTTTCTTTAAAAATATTATTTGTAAAGAATGGTAGTGAACAAATATATAATACTATAAATAAAATAATATAATATTGTACTGCACCTACTACTGCACCTAATATTTTAGATGGTATTCCAAGAATTATTGTAAATGTTAAAATTTTCTCAAATACTTTAGTTATTAATAAAACTATTCTAAAAATAATTGATAATAAACTAAAAATGATTAGAAAAGCAATAACTTCATAAACTAATATATTTAGTACAGTTACGCCTTTAAAAATCCCCCCAAAACTAAAGAATGGTAAATTTTCATACAATATTTCAGAAATATAATTTTTAAATACAAATGAAATTACTGTAATAACTAATATTCCTAAGAAAGACACTAATTGTCTTGTAAATCCATGTTTAAAACCTATAATTGCACCTATTAATATAACTAGTACAATCATTAAATCAACTACGTTCATAACCAACCTCCATTATAATTATATTATATTTTTGTGAAAAAATAAAGTAAAATAAAATTATTTATATTTTTATGGTAAAATATTATTAGGAAGTGATTTTATGACTATTACATTAAAATTAAGTAAAAATACACAAGAAAAAATGATAGAATATTTTAAAGATAAAAAAAGACCTAAAACACCACCATATGCAGTATTTCAAGCAGATGAAGCTGATACTGTTGTAACTTTATATGAATCTGGTAAAGTTGTTTTTCAAGGAATTAGTGCTGATATTGATGCATCTTTATGGAAACAAATGGAACAAAAATTAAATCCAGGAAAAAAAGTTGAAGAAAAAAACTCTAATGATAAAAAGAAAAAAGATAAAAAAGAAATTTATATTGATCCTAAAATATATAATTCTTCCGCAATCGGTAGTGATGAAGTTGGTACTGGTGATTATTTTGGTCCAATTGTTGTAACTGCTTCATATGTAAACAAAGAGAATATTAAATTTTTAGAAGAATTAGGCGTAAAAGATTCTAAAAAAATGACTGATGAAAAAATATTGAAAGTAGTACCAGAAATAATAAAAAAAATACCATATGAAAGTATTATTCTAACAAATAAAGAATATAATGCAAAGTATAGTGAAAATATCAATATGAATAAAATAAAAGCTATATTACATAATAGAGTTTTAGGAAAATTAAAAGATAAAACAAATGATCAAGTAGATTATATAATAGTTGATGAATTTGCCAAAAGTTTTATTTACTATAATTATTTAAGAGAAAGTAATAATGTTGTAAGAAATATTACTTTTATGACTAAGGGTGAAGATAAATCATTAGCCGTTGCTTGTGCATCTTTAATTAGTAGATATATTTTTATTAAAGAGTTTTCTAAATTAGGAGAAACACTTGATATGTTTTTACCTAAAGGTGCTGGAACAAGTGTAGATGAAGCTGGTGTTAAAATAGTTAAAAAATATGGTTTTGAAAAATTAAAAGATATAGCAAAATTAAATTTTAAAAATACTGAAAAAATTAAATTACAAATAGAAAAAGATTCTTAAATAGAATCTTTTTTAGTATAATCCTTTATATCTCATATGGACTATTTGGAGTACCATTACCTCCGGTAATAGTTATTTCAGATGAGATGTTTATAACTGGACGCACACCACCCGCAATGGAATGAGAATTGCCGTTCGCAATACCGTCATAGCCCACGTTCCAAGCTTGAGAAGCACTATATGATGTTGCAGTCCAATAATCTTGTGCATTATTATAATCATTTGCAACAGTATGATTTTTTGAAAGTATTGTTTCACTTTGTCCTGATAACATTTCTCCTACTCTTATTAAACCTACACTTCCTTCGTATGGATTACTCATACTTTCTAAATTTGTTTTATAATTACCACCTGTCCAATTATCTCCTCGATACCAGGTTGTACTTGCAAGTTTTTGTTTTTCAGTTTCATTATTATTACTTAACCAATTTATAAAATTATCTTCATTTATTGTTGTACACAATGTACAATTTGTTCCATATACCATTTTATCTGATTCTTCTATTGTTCCATCATTATTTCTATCATAATATCCATCAAGTATTAATTTTGTACCTGATTCACTAGTTTCTACTACTCGATAATTTCTTCCAGCATATGTTACATATTCTCCTATTTCGCTATTATCTTTTAATGTTCCTGTTACACTACTACTCTTATCTTCGAACATATATGGATCCGTT
>CALVZI010000029.1 GCA_944372485.1 uncultured Bacilli bacterium | reverse complement strand
TATTGTTAAACTCCATTAAGGTAAAAAATATTTCTTTACTTATCAAAAGTTTTCTCGGCATAAATTTATAAAGTTGACTATAATATAGATTATTCTAATTTGTTGCACTTGACATTTTAATTATTAAACATTTGTTCGAAAACACATTGACACGAACAACTGTTCGTGATATGATTATGGTGTTGAAGGAGTGATAGTATGAAAGAATTATTAAAAAACAAAAGTATTATAGGATTTATGGTTTTGGTAGTAACAATCAGTTATATGAACGGAGTAAATGAAAAGAAAGTTGAACAAGAAGAAAATTTTGAGGAAAGTACAGAAATTGTATATAATACAATAAACTCTTTATAAAAATTAATAAATTTGATATAATATTAAAAGAATAAAGAGGTGTATTTAATGGAACAAGAAATTATTAATAACATAAAAGCTTTAGGAATAGATATGATTAATGAAGCTAAAAGCGGTCACCCAGGAATTGTCTTGGGTGCTGCACCTATAATTTATACTGTATTTGCAAAACATTTGAATATGAATTTAAATGATCCAAGCTGGTTTAATCGTGATCGTTTTGTTATGAGTGCAGGTCATGGTTCTGCTTTACTTTATGCAACACTTTATATGGCAGGTTACCCATTAACTTTAGATGATCTAAAAAATTTCCGTAAACTTGGTTCAAAAACACCAGGCCATCCAGAATACGGAGTTACTCCTGGAGTTGAAGTTTCAACAGGTCCACTTGGTCAAGGATTTGCTACTGCAGTTGGTATGGCATTAGGTGATAAGATTATCGAAAGTAAATATTTTTTAAATCGTAAAGGTACTTTTGGTAATACTATTAAGGAAAAAATATTTGATCATAATGTTTATTGCTTATGTGGAGATGGTGATTTAATGGAGGGGATTGCAAGTGAGGCAGCATCACTTGCTGGTTCTTATAAGTTAAACAATTTAATTGCCTTATATGATTCTAATAAAATTAGTTTAGATGGTACTACAAATTTTACTTTTAATGAAAATGTTTTAGAAAGATTTAAAGCTTATGGATGGCATACCGATTTAGTTTCCAATGGTAATGATTATAAAGAAATAGATAAAGCAATTGCTAAAGCAAAAGATGAAAATAAGCCATCAATAATTGAAATTAGAACAACAATTGGTGATGGTTCATTACTTGCTGGTACTAATGCAGTTCATGGTAAACCGTTAACACCTGAAGATATATTACAATTAAAACAAAAATTAGGTTGGAGTACTAAACCATTTATTGTTTCAGAACGTGCTGTAAATAATTTTAGAGCTGAAATTCAATCACATAGTAAAGCTAAATATGATGAATGGGCAAAGGAATATCGTGAATTAGTTAATAATGTTTTAGGTGGAAATAATCAAGAATTAAATTATATTTTAAAAGGTGGTAAGACATCTATTGATTTATGTGATATACCTTCTAAAATTTCACGTGATGATAAAGAAGAAATGCGTGTTACTAGTCAAAAAATAATTGATGAAATTGGTTTGAAAATACCAAATTTTATAGGTGGAAGTGCTGATTTAAGAAGTTCTACTGATACTTATTTTACAAATAAAGGTGATATTACACGAGAAAATTATAATGGTGGTAATATTTGGTTTGGTGTTAGAGAACATGCAATGGGAGCGATTTCTAATGGTTTAGCACTAACTAATTTTCGAGTTTTTAATTCTACTTTCTTAACTTTTAGTGATTATTTAAAACCTGCAATTCGTATGTCGGCATTAATGCATCTTCCTGTAACATATATATTTACTCATGATTCAATTAGTATTGGTAGTGATGGCCCAACACATCAACCAATTGAGCAGTTAGCTATGTTAAGAAGCATTCCTAATTTGAATGTTTACAGGCCATGTGATGAAAACGAATTAATTGGGGCATGGAATGATATTTTGAATACTAATGATAAGCCTAGTGCTTTAGTTGTTAGTAAAGATCAAGTCCCTGTTCTTGCAGCAAGTAAAAGAAAAGAAGTTAGTTTAGGCGCTTATATAATTAGAAAAGAAAAAGAACAATTACATGGTATTATAATTGCAACTGGTACAGAAGTTCATAAAGCTTGTTTGATTGCTGAACAATTATATCAAAGTCATAAATTAGATATAAGAGTTGTAAGTATGCCTTGTATGGAAAGATTCTTAGAGCAAAGTGATGAGTATCAAAAATCTATTCTTCCTGAAGGTGTAAGAACAATTGTTATTGAAGCAGCTTCTTCATTTGGATGGCACAGATTTGTTTATAGTGATAAATATTTAATTACAGTTAATGACTTTGGGGCAAGTGGAACTAAAGATGAAGTACTTAAAAAATTTAATTTTTATTATGAATCGTTAAAAAGTAGAGTTTTAGATATTTTAAGTTAAAAAAATAAGATTATTCTTATTTTTTTTGTACATAAAAATAATAGGTGATTTTATGCGTACATATTATTTATTTTGTATAAAGAAAAAAACTTATCAAAAAACAAAAGATAAACCTAAAATGTTATTTATATTATTAAAAAATATGAGTAAAGTAAAATTAAATAATTATAGTTATGGACTTTCGCTATATAAAATCCTATGTAATAATATTCAAGTAAACTATTTAGCTAATTATTTAAATTATCGTTTTTATATAACTAATAATAAAAGAAAGTATTTATTTATAAATAAGAGATTAAATGAGAAAACAATTTTAATTATTAGAAATTCATGTATAATAATTCATACTAATGTTAATTTACCAAATATTTTAAATGTATTAAATATATATGATAGAAGATTTTTTGTGGTTGATTTTGAAAATAAAGATTATTTTTGGTTAAATTCATATCATAAATCTTTTGTTTAGTAAATATAATATCTTGAAAAAGAACTAGTTTTATAGTAAAATACTTTATGTAAGGAGGTAACTATGAACTGGGGAGCATTTTTAATAGATTTACTACAAATAGTAGGTGGATTAGTTGTTGGATTAGTTGCTGGTTTCTTTATTGCTCGTAATTATATGAAAAAATATATTAAACAAAATCCACCAATGAATGAACAAATGATTAGAGCTATGATGAGTCAAATGGGACGTACTCCTAGCCAAAAACAAGTAAATCAAATGATGAAAACAATGAATAAATATATGTAAAATAAGAGAAAAACTCTTATTTTTTTTCATATTTTATTTTTATTACAATATAATTTTCTAGGTGATAATGTGAAGCCAATTATTGGAATTGTTAGTAGACCTATGAAAAATGAGACAAATCGTGATGTGCTTGCAACTTACAAAAAAGCAAGTGATGCAATAATAAGGTTTGGTGGGATACCAATTATGATTATTCCACCAATTACAACTAATTATGATGAAGAACTAAGTATTAATAATAAACAAGAATTAGAGTATGTTCTAAATCGTTGTGATGGTATTTTATTACAAGGTGGTGACAACTTTTATAAGTATGATGAGTTTATTGCCAAATATGCTTATAATCACAATATTCCAACTTTAGGAATTTGTTTAGGTATGCAGTTAATGTCGTTTATATTTAATGGAAAAATGGGTCATGTGAAGAATCATTTAAGTGATGAAAAATATGTTCATCAAAATAATATAATAAAAAATACTAAATTATATAATATTTTAAATATAGAAAATATTAATGTTAATAGTCGACATAAAGATTATGTTATAAGTACTGATTTAAAAGTAAATTCTATAAGTTCTGACGGGATAATAGAAGGCGTTGAAGCTAGTAATAAAGATTTTTTTATAGGTGTGCAGTGGCACCCAGAAACGATGATTGATTATGAAAAAAATGTATGTTTGATATTTCAAAGCTTTATTAATGCATGTTTAAAACACCAAAAAAGTAATTATTCATAGTATATACTAGGTGATTATATGAAACTTTTATTATTAAACAGTATTGTTGATGGAAAATTAAACGGGGAATATAAAGATAAAAATGTTGGAAAAATTTGTATTGATTCTCGAACTTTAAAAAAAGGGGAAGTGTTTTTAGCTTTTAATGGTAAAAAATTAGATGGACATAAATTTATAAAAAAAGCAATTAAGAAGAAACCATCGTGTTTAATTGTTTCAAAGCCAGTTAACATTAAAACTAAAATTCCTATTATTGTTGTAAGTGATACTAATGAAGCATTTTTTAAACTTGCTAAATATTACCGTGAACAGTTTAATGGTGTTGTTATAGGAATTACTGGTAGTTGTGGTAAAACGTCTACTAAAGAAATGTTAAATTATGTTTTAAAAGATAAATATAGGGTAATTTGTAATGAAAAAAATTATAATAATAAAATAGGTATTAGTTTAACTCTATTTAATTTAAAAGAAAATACTCAAATATTAATTGTTGAGTGCGGAACAAATCACTCTGGCGAAATGAAAGAAATTGCTGAACTTGTAAAACCTGATATAGTTATTATCACTAATATTGGTACATCACATATAGGAAATTTTGGTAGTAAAAGAAAAATATTAAAAGAAAAGTTAGAACTTATTAATGTAATGTCTGAAGGAGTATTATTTTTAAATGGTGATGATAAATATTTAACTAAATTAAAAAAGAAAAATATTGAAGTTTATAAAACTTATAATCGTAATAGTATTATTGAATTAAAGCAAATTTGTTGTATGATTAATAATTCAGTAATTAATTTTATATATAATAATCAAGAATATGAATTAGAAATACCAGTATTTAGTAAAGGGATGCTTGATAATGTTTTATTAGTAATTGAATGTTGTTTGTTTTTAAACTTTAAAATTGATGAAGTAATAAGTAAATTGAAGAATTTAAAATGTATTACCTCAAGACAACAAAAAATATCTTTAAAGAATGATAATATTTTAATAGATGATAGTTATAATGCATCTTATGAATCGGTTATTAGTTTAATAAATAATATTAGATTATATGACCAGAAAAAAGTTATTATATTAGGAAGTATGAAAGAACTTGGTAAATATAGTCTTACTTACCATAAAAAAGTTGCAAAAAAATTAAAGAAAATTAAAAACAAAAAACTTTTTTTAATAGGAGAAGAAACTAAAATTATAAAAAAAATAAATAAAGATAGTATTTATTTTGAAAATCTAAAAGATTTAAAAGATTATTTCATGAACAATTATTATAGTCATGTTTTATTTGTTGTTAAAGGGGCTAATAGTAATAATTTAAGTGAATTAGTTACAATAATAAAGAAAAAATATTAGACATGTAGAAATACATGTTTTTTATATATTAGGAAAGTTCTTTGCAAAAAGCACCAAGAAGCTATTGACATACATACGTTCGTATGTTAGTATTGATTTATGGTGGTGGTTTTATGAAAATAT
>CALVZI010000028.1 GCA_944372485.1 uncultured Bacilli bacterium | reverse complement strand
TTGTTAAACTCCATTAAGGTAAAAAATATTTCTTTACTTATCAAAAGTTTTCTCGGCATAAATTTATAAAGTTGACTATAATATAGATTATTCTAATTTGTTGCACTTGACATTTTAATTATTAATTATTTTATCTTCTTTAATTGAATTTGCAATTTTTTATTTATTCCCTTAGGATAAAACATTTTTTTTACTTTTAAAAAATCTTCATATGTATAATCTTTATAAGTTTCTTCTATAGATTCATACATATCTATTAAAGCGTTTCTATATTCTTCAACATTAGAAGATGTATGATTTACAGCTACAATAATTGATAATGCAGATGATAGAAAACATAAATGAAATATTGGCGCAAGTTGTGGGGTTACATTATAACACGAAGTTATAAATAAATTATTACTAAAAGCCAATGCGACAGGAGTTGAAAGTCTTTTAGAATACTCTTTAAACATTAAACTTTTTTCTAATTTTTTTATATACTTTTCATATTGTATTATTATGTCCTGTTTTGCTTTATTAAAATTATCTTTATTATTAGGTATTATCTCTTTATTTTCAGATGATCTTTCAATAACAATTTTATCATCTAATAAATAAAGTAATTGCGGATTACGCTTTAAATTATTTATTTTCATACTACCTACTAACTTTCTTATTTTTTATTTCTTTTACTAAATATTTAATAAAGCCATCTTGTTTTTCTAACAATTTTTCATCTACTTTAATATTAGTTTTATATGTACGTAGTTTATATTTTTGTTCTTTCATAAATCCCTCCCACAAAGTAAAAATATTCTACCACATTTTTTATATTTGTCAATTGATTAAATAATCACCTACTATATCAAATAAATTATCCATTGTATCTTTAATAATATATATTCTAGAAGTAATAAAATTAATTTTTTTATTTTTACAATCAATTCTATATAAAACTCCATCACTTAATTTAACAACTTCATAATTAACTTTATAACGTTTATATTTATTAACAATACTATCTAATCTTTCATCTTCATGATTACAATATAAATAAATAACATCTTTAGTTATATAAACACTTATAGGAATAAATCGTTTATAATGATCAACAATATCATCAAAATTAACAATTAAAGTATTTCTATTTTTCTTAAATTTTCTTTTAAAATTTTTCAAACGAATTCTTTTAATTCTTCCTTTTTCAGAATATTTACCAGAAATACGTGATAAATTATTTAATACATAACAAACTTTTATATTATTACAATTATTAGCTTCATCAATGACACTATCACTACACCCTATTAATATTAAATTATTTTTAATACTCTTAACTTTCTTAATTAAATATGTATCAATCTTTTTCAACACAATCACCTACTATATCATTTATTATATAACTAGTACAAAGTAGTCCAGCCACACTCGGAACAAATGCACAACTACCTAATGTATTACTACCTGTTTTAATAGGAACCTCAGTACTAGATACAACCATTACTTTACCATTTAATTTTTCATCTTTAACCATTTTACGAATAATTTTAGCAAGTGGATCATAACTAGTTTTACGTACATCACATATACTTAATTTACTTGGATCTAATTTATTAGCAGTACCCATACAACTTATAAATTTAATTTTATTTTTTAAACAATATCTAATAATATCTTTCTTAGTAGAAACACTATCACATGCATCAACTACATAATCAACGTGATCACAAAATAAACTCTCTAAATTATTACTATCAATAAATTCTTTAACCACTTTAACTTTACATTCTGGATTAATATCAACAATTCTATTTTTTAATACATCAGCTTTATATAATCCAACATTACTTTGTAAAGTCATAACTTGTCTATTTAAATTAGTTATATCAATCTTATCAAAATCAACTAATATAATATTTCCAATCCCTGATCTTACTAAAGATTCACAAACATAACTTCCTACTCCACCTAAACCAATTACTAAAACTGTTTTATTATAAATATCATTAATTTTATCTCCAACCAATAAACTAAATCGTTCGAACATAATACCACCAAAATAATTATATAAATAAATATTATTTAAGTCAAATAAAACCAAATCAAACCAAAAAAAAGCACCCCATGTGGCAAATACGCCACGTGGGGGGGGGATTACTTATTCCTTATTATTGTTTCAACCACCTTATATTTGATATGGTGAGTTTGGAGTACCATTACCTCCGGTAATGGTTATTTCAGATGAGATATTTATAGCTGGGCGCACAGCGTCCGCACTTGACACAGAATAGTAGCTCGCATTACCATTGTCGTCCACGTACCAAGCAGAAGAAGCACTAGATGATGTTGCAGTCCAATATATTAATGCATTATTAGAATCATTTGTTACAGTATGATTTTTTGAAAGTATTGTTTCACTTTGTCCTGATAACATTTCTCCTACTCTTATTAATCCTACACTTCCATTATATGGATTACTTGTACTTTCTAAATTTGTTTTATAATTATCACCTCTTACAAAATAATCTCCTCGATACCAAGTAGTACTTGCAAGTTTGGCTTTTTCTGTTTCATTATTATTACTTAACCAATTTAAGAAATTATCTTCATTTATTGTTGTACACAATGTACAATTTGTTCCATATGCCATTTCATCTGATGAATCTATAGTTCCATCATTATTACTATCATAATATCCATCAAGTATTAATTTTGTTCCATTATCACTAGTTTCTACTACTCGATAATTTCTTCCAGCATATGTTACATATTCTCCTATTTCGCTATTATCTTTTAATGTACCCATTACACTACTACTCTTATCTTCGAACATATATGGATCCGTTAGAGTACCATTACCTCCAGTAATGGTTATTTCAGATGAGACATTTATAACTGGGCGCAAGCCGTACGCACTTGTCGCAGAATTGTAGGACACACGATCGCCACGGCGCACGCTCCATGCTCGAGATGCACTATATGGGGTTGCAGTACAATATGCTTGTGATGTATATAAATAACTAGATGATCCACTTGCTAAATTATATTCATCTAAGGATAATAATCCAACATATTGTGGTGTTGTTGATAAGTTATTTGAACAAGTTGTTCTAGCAGAGGTTTCATCTGTTGTAGTTTCACTACACCATGTTTGTTTTACTAACCATTCTTTGTTTTTTAATTTTGGATAAAAATAATTATTTAACCAATCATTTACATAACTACTATCATATTGTTCAGCTGTATCTTCTGCTCCCCATGGAATTCCTGTTACAT
>CALVZI010000027.1 GCA_944372485.1 uncultured Bacilli bacterium | reverse complement strand
TATAATACCACAATATAATTCTACATAAGAATTTCGTAAGTAAATTTAAATCTGTTATTTTAATTTTTATTAAATCAAGTTCATCAACTTTTTCACCAGTAAAATCATATTTCATTCTACTTATAATGAGAGTGTAAAAAATCCTACTTCAATCTTTTTAAGTTTTTTATCTTTTTTGGTAATATTATCTTTATATTTTTTATTTATTCGTGATTTTACAATAAAAGCTGTTAGTGAATATGGGTTTGTAAGTAATTATAATAATTTATTTGTTGATAAATTAATGACATCTGGTTTATTAATTGTTATTGGAGCAACTAGTGTTATACCAATTATACTTTTATTTGTAAAAGATAAATGTAGTGGTATTTTAAAAGATTTTTTAGTAGCACCTATATCTAAAATAAAAATAATTTATTCTTATATTATTACTACAAGTATAGTTTCTATTATTATTACTTTAACTATATATTTTTTTATTGAACTATTTTTCATTTTAAAATATAGTTATTATAATACACTATCTGATATTATTTCTTCTATTTTAATAATAATAATCTCTAATATAATCGCTAGTAACATTATTTTTGTAATTAGTTTATTTATTAAATCTTTTACATCTTTTACAACTTTTGAAACTTTATATGGGGTAGTTATTGGTTTTTTTACGGGTGTTTATATTCCAATTGGTTATTATCCAAATATTATTAGAAATATTTTCTTTTATTTTCCTTTATGTCAAACAACTAGTATGTTAAGGTACATTAATACTTCTAGAGTAAGTAAATTAATTTTGGATAAATATCCAACTAATACACATAACATTTTATATGAAACATTTGGAGTTAAATTAAGTTTTAATAATAATATATTTCAGTTTAATGAACAAGTTTTATTTGTTTTAATATTTTTATTAATTATAAATTTAGTAATAATATTTTATATTAAGTTTATAAATAAATAGTATTTATGATATAATTAATAGGGGATAGTGGTGATATGGAATTAAAAAAGAATTGTGTTTATAAACACTTCAAAGGAAAATATTATTTAGTGTTAGATGTGGCTATACATAGTGAGACTAAAGAACTTTATGTTGTATATCGTGCTTTATATGGTGACTATCAGTTATATATAAGACCATATGAAATGTTTACATCAGAAGTTGATCATGAAAAATATCCTGATGTTAAACAAAAAAACAGATTTGAGTTGGTAGAAAATTATGAAGAAAGTTAGAAGAGTTGCTTTTGTCTTTTGTCTTGGCCTATTTATTTTATTTTCATTCTTAGTAGTTTGTAATAAAATAAGTTGGTTTGATGAACCAGTGTATAATTTATTAAATTCTTTATTTCACGAAAAAACAACATTATTTTTTATTGCTATAAGTAATTTATGTAGCCCAATTGTTTTAACAATAATAACACTATCACTTTTAATATTGATTGAGTCTAAAAAAATGGCTTATTTATCTATTGTCAATTTAATATTAAGTACAGTTGGTAATGCAGTGTTAAAGCTTATGTTTTTAAGAGAGCGTCCTAGTGATTTTCCATTAGTTACAGAAACAGGTTATAGTTATCCTAGTGGGCATTCAATGGTTGGAATGGCTTTTTATGGTTTTTTAATTTATATTGTTTGGCAGACTAAGTGGTCTAAAAATATTAAAATTACATTAACTGTTTTACTTGGTTTATTAATATTCTTAATTGGATGTAGTAGGATTTATTTAAGAGTACATTATCCTAGTGATGTATTTGGTGGATTTGCAGTTGCAATTGTTTATTTATATACTTTTATACATATTATAAAGAAGTGGAGTGGTAATGATGAGTTTACTAAAAAAGAAGTTTAGAAAAGATGTACATAGTCCATTATGGAAAAGTTTTTACTATGCATTTAATGGTATAGTTGAAGCATTAAAAGAAGAAAGAAATTTATGTATTCATTTTGGATTTATGATTTTAGTTATTATTATGGGATTAGAATTTAATATTACAAAAGCAGAGTGGATGACTTGTGTAATATTATTTGCTTTAGTAATTTCTTTAGAACTTGTAAATACAGCAATAGAGGCTACTATTGATATTTGTTCTCCAGAAATTAGTCCGAAAGCAAAACTTGCGAAAGATACAGCAGCTGGAGCAGTCTTAGTTGCAGCTATTGCTTCAATTATTGAAGGAATTGTAATCTTTTATCCATATATATTTTAGAAAGAGGGGATAAAATAGTGCTTACACTTAATAATATAAAGAAAAAATATGTATCAGCTAATGAAGATGTTTTAGCTTTAAAAGGTATTAGTATATCTTTTAGAGAAAATGAATTTGTTTCTATTTTAGGACAAAGTGGTTGTGGTAAAACTACTTTGTTAAATATTATAGGAGGACTTGATAGTTATACTAGTGGGGATTTAATTATCAATAATGTTTCAACAAAAAACTACAAAGATCGCGATTGGGATACTTATCGTAATCATCGTGTTGGTTTTGTTTTTCAAAGTTATAATTTAATTCCACATCAAACAATACTTGCTAATGTTGAGCTAGCTTTAACACTTTCTGGTGTTGGTAAAGAAGAACGCAAGAAAAGAGCTATTAAAGTATTAAAAAAAGTTGGTTTAGGTAATCAAATACACAAGAAACCTAATCAATTATCTGGTGGTCAAATGCAAAGGGTCGCAATTGCTCGTGCATTAGTAAATAATCCAGACATATTACTTGCTGATGAACCAACTGGGGCATTAGATTCCAAAACTAGTGTTCAAATAATGGATTTATTAAAAGAAATTGCAAAAGATAAATTAGTTATTATGGTTACTCATAATCCAGAACTTGCAAATGATTATTCAACTCGTATTGTTAAATTATTAGATGGAAAAATAGTTGATGATAGTAATCCATATAATCCTGAAAAGGAAGAAAATGTAGTTTCTAAAGACAAAAAAACATTTATGTCTTTCTTTGCTGCTTTAAATTTAAGTTTTAATAATTTACTTACTAAAAAAGGAAGAACTTTTTTAACTGCTTTTGCCGGTAGTATTGGTATTATTGGTATTGCTTTAATTTTGTCACTTTCTAATGGAGTTCAAAGTTACATTAATTATATCGAAGAAGGAACTTTATCTTCATACCCAATTACTTTAAATGAATCTAGTTTTGATCTTTCGGTTTTAATGCAAGCAATGGTTAATATAGAAGAAAAAGATAAAACTATTGAAGATAATAAAATTGGTACAACACCAGTGATGAATAATATGTTAGAAACTTTATCTTCAAAAATGACTTCTAATAATTTAGAAGCATTTAAAAAATATATTGAAGAAAATAAAGATATAAATAATTATACTAATTCTATAACTTATAGTTATGATTTACCTATTTATATTTATAATGAAAATGGGGTAGGAGGACTAGTAAAAACAAACCCAAGTGATTTAATGACGGAACTTGGAATAGTACCTAAAAATATGACTAGTATGCAATCTTCTTTTCAAAGCTATGATATATTTACAGAAATGTTTGATAATGAAGACGTTATGAAAGATCAATATAAACTTGTTACGGGAAGATACCCAGAAAGTTATAATGAAGTAGTACTTGTTGTTGATGATGATAATCAAATAAGTGATTATATTTTATATAATTTAGGATTACTTGACCGTGATAAGTTAATGGATGATTATAATAAATTATTAAAAGGTGAAAAGATTGAAGTTCAAAAATTAGATGATTATACTTATGATGAATTATTAAGCATTAAATTAAAAGCTGTTTTAAATTCAGATTTATATGAAAAAGATAATAATATTTGGAAAGATATGAGTGAAGATGAAGAATATCTAAAAGAAGTAGTAAGTAAGTCTTTAGAACTTAATATTGTTGGTATTATTAAACCTAATAAAAATGCTGTATTAAGTAATTCACAAGGTGGTATTTTCTATACAAAAGAATTAAAAGAATATATTATTAATGAAGTTAATAATTCTAGTATTGTTAAAGAACAAAAAGAAAATGAAAATATTAATATTTTTACAGGAACTGAGTTTGGTGAAAAATGGGATTTATCAAAATTAACATTAGAACAACAACAAACTTTAATGAATTTAAGTGATACTGATAAAGTTTTATATATAAAAGAACTTGAAGAAAATGCTAATGCAACTTATGAATCTAATTTACAAAAGATGGGTTCTGTTGATTTAAATAAACCATCTACTATTAATATTTATCCAAAAGATTTTGATTCTAAAGAAGAAATTGAGGCTTTAATTGATGAATATAATAAAAAAGTAAAAGATGATGGACTAGAAGAAAATGTTATTAGTTATAGTGATATAGTAGGAACAATGATGAGTTCAGTAACATCTATAATTGATATTGTAAGTTATGTTTTAATGGCATTTGTTAGTGTTTCACTTGTTGTATCTTCAATTATGATTGGTATTATTACTTATATTTCGGTTCTTGAAAGAACAAAAGAAATTGGTATTTTACGTAGTATTGGTGCTAGTAAAAAAGATATTTCACGTGTATTTAATGCAGAAACATTTATTATTGGTACATGTAGTGGTATTTTAGGTATTGGTGTTACTTTATTATTAAATATTCCAATTAGTTTAATACTTGAGGATATGTTGGGAGTTGCTAATCTTGCAAAACTTCCTCCAGTTGCCGGAATAATATTAATTGTAATAAGTATGTTACTAACACTTATTGCCGGATTAATTCCTGCACGTTATGCATCTAAAAAAGATCCTGTTGAAGCACTTAGAATGGAGTAGTAAAATGAATTATGAAGTATTAAAAAATTTAAGTTATGGTATGTACATAATAGGGGCAAAGAGTAATAAAAATGTTGGTTGTGTTGTTAATACGGTTTTTCAAATAACTAGTGATCCAGTTATGATTGCCGTTAGTTTAAATAAAGAAAATGAAACAACTAAAACCATTTTAGAAACAAAAAAATTTAGTGTATCTATTTTAAATCAAAATACTAAAATTGATACTATTGGAACTTTTGGTTATAAAACATCTAAAGAATGTGATAAATATGAATTTGTAGAATATGAAGAAATTTTAGATGTACCAGTTTTAAAAGATACTAATGGTTATTTAATTTGTGAGGTAGTTGATACTAAAGAAGTTGGTACACATATTATCTTTATTTGTAAAGTAGTAAAAATGGATAAATTTAGTGATAATGAAGTAATGACATATGCTTATTATCAAAATAATTTAAAAGGGAAGAGTCCTAAAAATGCACCAACATATATAAAAGAAGAAACTAAAAAAAGTGTTTGGAAATGTAAAGTATGTGGTTATGAAGCAGAAATGGATGAACTTCCAAGTGATTATCGTTGCCCTATTTGTGGAAGACCTGCAACTGATTTTGAAAGAATAGAAAAATAATCTATTCTTTTTCTTTATTCTGTGGTATAATAAGCATGTATTTGGTCCGTTGGTGAAATGGTTAACACGCACGCCTCTCAAGCTTGTATCTACGGGTTCGAACCCCGTACGGACTACCATATGTTTATAAAGATACGAAAGTATCTTTTTTCTTACTAAATTGTAAGATAAAAACTAATAATAATTTGATATACTATTGGTGGTGGTAATATGGAGTTTATATCATTAATTAAAGATTTAGGTAATCAATCAGGTTATCTTAATATTATTAAGGTTGCTTTTCTAACATTTCCTTTCTTAGCTATGTTAATTACAATTCCTTATATAATAAGTCAATATCGTAAATATGGATCTATTCATAGTTTAAGAACGGTTATTGTTTATTCTTTTGTATTATATTTATTAACTGCTTATTTTATGGTTATACTACCACTTCCAAGTATTGAAAGTGTAAAAAATTTAACTAGAGCATCTATGCAATTAATACCTTTTAAATTTATAACTGATATTATAAAAACAACACCATTTGTTTTTAATGATGTAAGTACTTATTTAAAATCACTTGCTTATTCAAGTGTTTATGTTGTTCTTTATAATATTATATTAACAATTCCTTTTGGAATGTACTTACGTTATTATTTTAAAAAAGATTTAAAAACAACTATATTTTATTCATTCTTATTAAGTTTATTTTTTGAATTAACACAGTTATCCGGTTTATATTTTATTTATCCAAGAAGTTATCGTTTGTTTGATGTTGACGATTTAATATTAAATACATTAGGAGGAACTTTAGGATATTTTATAAGTAGTATTCTATTTAAAATATTACCCAAGAGAGATGAGATAGATAAAAGTTCTTATGAATCTGGAAAACAAATTTCATTCTTAAGAAGAACAATTGCTTTTATTATAGATTTACTTTTATATTTAATTTTAGCTTTAATAACTTATTATTTTATTAAAAGTTTCTTAGTTAGTTATTTTATATATTTTGTAATATTAACTTATTTATTTAAAGGACAAACTTTAGGAAAGAAATTTATGAAAATAAGAATTGTTACAACTGATGATAAAAAAGTTAGAATTATAAGATTATTTATTAGAGAATTTAGTATTTTAATTGTATATTTTATTTTACCTATATTATCTATATATTTAATGAATTATATTCCAAGTGATTACTATACATTATGTTTGATTTCAACTTTAGTTTTCTTTATTATTTTATATTTAATAACACTAATAAGATTATTTAAGAAAAAACAATTAATTCATGAATTAATTACCCAAACTAAATTAGTTAGTACAATTGAGTTTGAAGAAGAACAAGAAAGCAATGAAGAAAGTGAAATTATAATGGATTTGTAAATATATATAAAATGTGATAAAATATTTTCAACTTAGGGGGCGATACTATGGAAAAAGAAAATATTTTATTTTTAATGATGCGAAGTGAATATAATATTAATAATTTTAAACCAAAAGATAATACTAAAGAATATCATATAGAAAGTAGAATGAAAACGTTAATAAAAAATGATAAATTTTTAGAACAAAATAAATTCATTTTATTAGAACTTTATCATGATTATGCAAGTAAATATCCAAGAAAAGCTTTTAATTATAATATTTTAGAATATGTAATTTCACATTCAGTAAAAAATAATAATGGTAAGCTAGATGATTTAGATAAAAAATTTATTGATATATATATGGAAGGTATAAATGAAAGAAAAGTAAATAAGAGAAAAATACAACATTTACACGAACTTTTTTCTTTATTATCTGATGTTGAAAGGTATATGGTTGAGAAAAATTATTATTTTAGAATAATCGATTATATTAACGAAAAAACAATATATAATGACTTAATTCGTGGAATGGATGAAGAAAAGATACAATTAGAAATAATAGAAATTTTAAATTATATTGAAGGATTTTTAGCCGAATATAGAAAAAGTCAAAACAAACAATTATTATTAGAAACACAAAAATATCTTTCTATTATTATTAATGCGTATAATATTTTAGATGAAAGAAAGAGTTGGACTAATTTATATTATAATAAAATGAATGATGAAAATACTAAAAAACATGTACATGTAAAAATAAAATAGTATTGTATATAAAAAATATTTATGATAAAATTAATTTATTAAAGCAGAAGCGAGGAAGAAGTAAAAAAAATTAAGCATTATAGAGAACTCCTGGTTGGTGGAATGGAGGATGTAATATTTTTTGAACATGGCCCTCATATGCGAACAACTGAAAGATTAGTAAGTTGTTACAGGTGTGCCTGTTATAGCACGAACCTATAACTATGCAAAAGACATAAGTAGGTTAGTAAGATTAGTGTAGTAATATACTAATAAATAAGAGTGGTAACGTGATATATTCACCTCTTAGGTTTTATCCTAAGAGGTTTTTTTGTTAGGAGAGTGATATTATGAATATATTAGTAGGAATTAGTTGGCCTTTTGCCAATGGACGTTTACATATAGGACATATTGCTAGTAGTTTATCAGGTGATGTAATTGCTAGATATTACAGGTTAAAAGGGGATAATGTTATTTTAGTTTCAGGAAGTGATTGTCATGGAACACCAATTGATGTTAGAGCCTTAAAAGAAAATAAAACACAACAAGAAATAGTTGATTATTATGATTCAAAATTTAGAGATGATTTTAAACGTTTAGGTTTTTCATTTGATTTATTTTATCGAACAGATGATATAGAACACAAAAATTTTGTTAAAGAACAATTTAAAAAATATTATAAAAATAATTATTTATATGAAAAAGAAGAAAAACAATTATATTGTGAACATTGTAATTTATTTTTAGCTGATAGGTATATTAAAGGAATTTGTCCACATTGTGGAAATACAATTGATGGAGATGAATGTGATAAATGTAATAGTATTATAAATGTTAGTGATATTAAAGAAACTAGATGTGCTATATGTGGTAATAAAACTAGTTTAAAAAGTACTAAAAATTTATATTTTGCTTTATCTAAATTTACTAAAGAATTAAATAATTTAGTAACAACTCATAAATCTTTATGGCGTAATAATGCGGTTCTGTTTACTAAAAGATATTTAAATGAAGGAATACCTGATCGAGTAGCTTCACGTAGTTTAAAGTGGGGAATTGATATTCCAATAAAAGGTTATGAAGATAAAAAAATATATGGTTGGTTTGAAAATGTTTGGGGTTATGTTAGTGCATGTAAAAAATATTGTGAACTTAATAATTTAAATTATGAAGATTATTGGAGAGAAAATAAGAATAATAAAATATATTTAATTCATGCTAAAGATAATATTCCTTTTCACACAATTATTTTTCCAGCTCTTTTACTTGGAACTAATGAAAATTATAAATTACCAGATTATATAATTTCTGATGAATTTTTAACTGTTGATGGAAGTAAAATGAGTAAAAGTAAAGGTAATTATATTGCTGCCTATGAACTTTTAGATAAATATGATTCAGATATAATTAGATATTATTTTATATTAAATGATCCATCAAAAAAAGATTTAAATTTTACTTTTGAATCATTTAATCAAGCACAAAGTGAATTGATTGGTAAATGGGGAAATTTTGTAAACCGTAATTTGGCTTTTATAAAAAAATCTTTTAATGGAAAATTAAAAACTTCTAAAATAGATGAAAATATTAAAAATGAATTAATTAAAGCTTATATAGAAGTTGAAAATTATATTGAAAGTGGAAATACAAAAGAAGCTTTAGATTATATAGTTGGGTGTGTAAATATTGCTAATAAATATTTTGATTCATTAAAACCTTGGATTTTATATAAAGAAGATATTAATAAGTGTAATGAAGTATTATTTAATTGTTGTAATATTATTTTAAATATTAATACACTTTTAAAACCATTTATTCCAAATTCTTGTGAAAAAGTAAATAATTTTATAAATATTGATAATCAAAAATGGGAATATAAAGAATTAGAATTATTAGAATTAAATGAATTTATAGAACCTCTTTATAAACGTTAATTTAACATTTACTTAAAAGTAAAAAAATGTTATAATGGAAAACAGAAAGAGAGCTGATATTATGACTTTAAAAGAGTTATCAGAAATTTTATTACCAAATGTAGAACATGATCGTAAATATTATGAAGAATTATATCCAGAAAGAAATTTACCTGAAGGAGCAATTGTAACTAGATATGCACCAAGTCCAACTGGATTTGTTCATATGGGAGCTTTATATCAATCTTATATTAGTTCTAAAATGGCTCATCAAACTGGTGGTATATTCTTTCTTCGTATTGAGGATACTGATCAAAAACGAGAAGTTGAAAATAGTGTTGAAATGATTTTAAAAGATTTAAAAGATTTTGGTTTTAATCCTGATGAAGGTGTTACTTTAGATGGTGAAAAAGGTAATTATGGACCATATACACAAAGTAAACGTAAAGATATTTATCAAGCTTTTGCTCGTGATTTAATTGAAAAAGGTTTAGCTTATCCATGTTTTTTATCAGAAGATGATGAAAAAGAAATTCGTGATCAACAAGCACGTGTTAAAGCACGTATTGGTATATATGGTGATTGGGCTAGAAGTAGATTTTTAACTACGGAACAAGTTTTAGAAAAAATTAATAATGGTGAAGAATATGTTATTCGTTTAAAATCTGATGGTAACTTTAATAATAAAATAACTGTTAAAGATTGTATTAAAGGAAATATTGAAATGCCTGAAAATGATATTGATGTAGTTATTATTAAATCAGATGGTCTACCAACATATCATTTTGCTCATGCAGTTGATGATCATTTAATGCATACAACACATGTTATTCGTGGTGATGAATGGGTATCTAGTTTACCAACTCATATTGCGTTATTTAAAGCTATTGGTGTTAAGCCACCAAAATATGCTCATATTGCGCCAATTTCTAAAGTAAAAAATGGAAATCATCGTAAACTTAGTAAACGAAAAGATCCAGAAGCTGCTGTTAGTTATTATAGTAAATTAGGTATTCCAAAAGAAGCCGTAAAGATTTATTTAGCTACAGTTGCTAATTCTAACTTTGAACGTTGGTTTGATGCTAATCCAAATGCTGATATAAATGACTTTAAAATGGAATTTAGTAAAATGAGTAGAAGTGATTCTTTATTTGATCAAGAAAAACTTTATAATATTTCTCGTAATTATATTTCTAAGTTACCTGCAACTGTTGTATATGATAGTGCTTTAGAATATGCTAAAGAATATGATCATGAACTAGAAGAATTATTAGTTAAATATAAAGATTATTCAATTGCTATCTATAATATTGAAAGAGAAAGAAAAAAACCACGTAAAGATTATATAATGTATAGTGACATTAAAAATCAAACTTGGTATATGTATGATGAATTATTTAATCCAGAAGAGTTAGAATATGAATTTGCTAATATTAATGATTCAGAAGAAATAAAGAAAATATTAAAACTTTATTTAGAAAAATATTATAATGAAGAAGATGATGAAAGTGCTTGGTTTAACCGTATGAAAGAATTATCTGATGAACTTGGTTATGCATCAGATATGAAAGCATATCGTGAAAATCCAGATGCTTATAAAGGTAATGTTGCAGATGTAAGTATTGTTTTACGTGTTGCTTTAACTAGTAAAGCACAAACTCCAAATCTTTATAATTTAATGAGTTTATTAGGTAAAGAAAGAATTACTAAACGTTATAATCATTTCATTCAAAAATAACATTCATGTCAAAAAAGAATGTTATTTTTGTTAATATAATTAATAGAGTATAGATAAAAAAATACCTTAAAAAGAAAAAATGTTAAAAATATAATTAAATTTTGTAAAATTACTTGACTTTTATTGTGTAAATAGTAGTATATATTAAAAATATTTAAATTTATTTATTTTATTTTATGTTATAATAAAATAAAGATTGGGGGTTTTTAAAATGAGTTTAAGTGAAATTTTTTTTCAGTTAGAAAAAAAAGATAAAGAAACAATAAAAATTGCTTATTTGGTAATAGATTATTGTAATAAACATAATATTGAAATTACTAATTTAAAATTAATAAAATTGCTATATTTTATTAATATAGAATACATGCTTAAGAATAATGGAATACCAATTTTTGAAGAAGAATTTTTAGCTTGGCGTCATGGCCCTGTTTTACAATCTGTGTATGATTATTTTTGTTTTGGAATGGTTAAGGCTTCTAACGAAAAAATTAATTTAATAAATAATGAACTTGATGATTCAAAAAAAGATTGTATAAAAAGTGTATTAGATAAAAAAGCTTATTGTGAAGCATGGACCTTAGTAGATGAAACACATATAAAAAATGGACCATGGGAAAAAATATATAATAAATATAAAAATCACGATGGGATTTGTAAACATGTAATTCCAAATAAATTAATTTATGAATTCTATTCAAAACAAACTCGATAGTTTTCCAATATATAAAGTAGAAATTGACAAATTTAATCGTGAAAATAAAGGAACAAAAGAAAAATATTGGGATGAAATAAATCATAAAAAATGTTTAATAAAATTTAATAATAGATCGAAAGATGATAAATGTGATATAAGATCTGCTAATGTATCAGAAAAAATATATTCGGAAATTGCTAATTATTTGGAAATTGAATGTGTTAAAACAGATTTTATTGTTGATGATAGAAAAAGATTTGGAATTGCCAGTTATGATTTTAAAAAAGAAGGAATGTTTATAGTATCTGGGGATGACTTGTTTTTTAGTGTTTTTAATAGAATTCCTAATAAAAAGGGTGATAACATTAGTAGTACAGATTACACATATGATAATATTGTTAAAATACTATTTTATTATGATCAAAAAGGGGATTTGTTAAAAAAATTTAATTCTATGTTAGTCTTAGATGCTTTATTCGGAGAAGGTGATAGGCATCATGAAAATTGGGGACTATACAAAGATGAAAGTACAAATGAAAAATATGATTTTTTGCCTATATACGATAATTCTAGTTGTTTATTGCACCAATTAAGAGAAGAACAAATTTTAAAAAAATTTATTTTGTCTAAGGATATGCAATCATATGTTAAAAAGTCTAAAAGTAAAATAACAATTGGTGGAAAAAAATATACTCATTTTGAATTTATAGATTATTTATTAGAAAATTTACCTAATGAATTTAAGAACGATTTACAAAAAAATATAGAAAATTTAAATAAACTGACGGATGATTATATATATAAATTAATAAATAGAATACCATGTGATGTATGTTCTATGGAACATAAAAATTTAATTATCCAATATATAATTATAAGACGTGATTTGTTACTTTCGAAGGTGGTTTAATATGAAAAAATTATTTTTAGTCTGGTATGAGAAAGAAAATAAAATTTTAAATAAAATCGGGGAATTATCTTATGATGGAACTTATTATTATTTTAGATATTTAAATTATGAAAATAATGATCTTCAATTATTTTCTAAAAATGGTTTATTTTATGGATTTGAGGATATTAATTTGACATATAAAAGTAAAGAATTATTTTTTTCTATAAAAAGTAGAATTCCTTCTAAAAAGAGAATAGATTATAAACAAATTTTAAATGAATATAAATTAAATGATAGTTGTACAGATTTTGATTTATTAGAAAAAACAAAGGGAAGAATAAGTACTGACAATTTTTTGTTTATTACAGAAGATGAATTGAAAAGTTTAATATAAAAAATATTTTTTAATAAACTTGTAGAAAAGCATAGACTTTTCTTTTTATTTTGTTTATAATAAAAAGCAGTTTTTAGGAGGTGGACATGAAAACTAATTTACCTGTTATATTACTTCGTGGGCTTGTCTTACTTCCAAATAATGAAATACGTTTAGAATTTGATAATGATGAAAGTAAAAATATAATTGATGTAGCCGAACTTTTTCACGATAAACATATTTTAGTTACTAGTCATAAAAATTATTTAGAAGAAGTTACTAATAAAAGTGACTTGTCAGAAATTGGTGTTGTTAGTAAAATAACTCATCGTATTGAGCTCCCAAATGGAAAAACAAGAGTTGTTATTAAAGGTGAGAGTAGAGCTCAAGTATTTGAATATTTAAATGTTAATAGTAATGATATCTTAGAATCTATAATTACTAAAATTGAGGAAGAAAAAGTAGATGAACAAGATGAAAAAATGTTAGTTAGAAAACTTTATCACGATCTTGAAAAATATGTTAATTTAGTTCCTTATATGAGTAATAGTATTTTAAATCATATTAAAAATGTAAAAGATTTAAATATTTTAACTGATATTATTGCTCCAGAGTTACCAATTACTGTTGAAAGACTAATTGATTATGTTGAAGAGATTAATCCAAAAGAACGTGCTTTAATGATTTTAAATGATATATATCAAGAACTAGAAATTTATAAAGTAGAAGAAGAAATTGACCGTAAGGTTAAAGAAAATCTTGATAAATCGCAAAGAGAATATTTGTTACGTGAAAAATTACAATTAATAAAAGAAGAATTAGGAGAAAGTTATTCTAAGGAAGATGAGATAGATGAACTAAGTTTAAAAATTAATAATTTAGATGCTCCTAAAAATATAAAGGATCGTTTAGAAAAAGAAAAGAATCGTTATGAATCATTACCTCCTATGTCACAAGAAGTTACGGTTGTTAAAAATTATATTGATAATTTACTTAGTTTACCTTGGAATAAATTTAGTAGTGAAGTTCATGATTTATCTTTAGTTAAAGAAAAATTAGATTTAACCCATTTTGGGTTAGAAGAAATTAAAACTCGTATTATTGAATATTTAGCTGTTAAAGAAAAAACAAATTCAATTAATGGTCCAATTTTATGTTTAGTTGGTCCTCCTGGTGTAGGTAAAACTTCTCTTGCTAAATCAATTGCTACTTCAATTGGACGCAAGTTTGTTAAGTTTAGTGTTGGTGGAATGGATGATGAATCTGAAATCATGGGACATCGCCGTACTTATGTTGGTTCTAGTCCAGGACGAATTATAACTTCACTAATAAAAGCTAAAGTTTCTAATCCGGTATTATTAATTGATGAAATTGATAAAATGACAAAGAGTTATAAAGGAGATCCTGCTAGTGCTTTACTTGAAGTGTTAGATCCTGAGCAAAATGCTTATTTTTCTGATCATTATATTGAAGAAGAATTTGATCTTAGTAATGTTTTATTTATATTAACTGCTAATTATATTGAAGACATACCAGAAGCTTTAAAAGATCGTTTAGAAATTATTGAACTTAGTGGGTATACTGAATATGAAAAAGTAGATTTAACTGAAAAATATTTAATTCCAAAAGAATTAAAGAAACATGGTTTAACTGAACAAATTCGTTTTACTAAAGAAGCTATATTAGAAATTATTAATTATTATACAAAAGAAGCAGGTGTTCGTGAACTTGAACGAATGATTGCTAAAATACTTCGTAAATTAGTTACTGCTGAGTTACTTGAACAACGTAATATAGATAATTTAATTGTTAGAAAGAATGACATTGTTAAATATTTAGGAAAACGTAAATTTGAATTTTTATCTCAAGGTCTTAGAGAATCAGGTGTAGTTAACGGTCTTGCATACACTAGATATGGTGGAGATACTTTACCAATTGAAGTAACACATTTTCCTGGTAATGGTAATTTAGTTTTAACTGGGTCACTAGGTGATGTGATGAAAGAAAGTTGTACAATTGCTTATAGTTATGTTAAGGCTAATTATGAAAAATTTGGAATTGATTATAAAATCTTTAAAAATAATGATATACACATACATGTTCCAGAAGGTGCTGTTCCTAAAGATGGTCCATCTGCTGGTATTGCTATAGTTACAGCTTTAATAAGTGCTTTATTAAATGTTCGTATATCTCCTAAAATTGCTTTTACTGGAGAGATAACTTTACGTGGTAAAATTATTGCCATTGGTGGTTTAAAAGAAAAGAGTATTGGTGCTAGAAGAAATCATATAAGAACCATTTTTATACCTAAAGATAATTTAAAAGATATTATAGATATACCAAAAGAAGTAACTGAGAAGATAAGATATATATCAGTTACAAATTACATCGATATATTTAATATTTTATTTAAGGGAAGTGAAGTAAGTGAAAAAAGAAGTGTTAGAAAAGTCTTATAAAATTTTAGATAAAATTGATGTTTTAAATAATAATAAAAATTATTATGAAGAGGTAATTAATAATAATTTATTTATAAGTGAAGATATATTCAATTGTGTTAGAGGAATTTTAAAAGAACCATTATATTTTTATTCTTTAAATAATAATGGTTATGAAAATATTATGAAATTTGTAAAATATTATAATAACCAAGAACTTAATAATTTATTATTTAATAGTTGTAAGATTTCTAAAACTATTGATGAGTTGAAAGAAGAAGTTAATAAAAAAGATATAATTAATTTAAATGATAAGTTATTTGAAAAATATAATATGATTGATAATATTGATATTATTTATAATGTTTATTTAGAATTAATTGATCAATTTTATAAAACTGAAAAAAAATTAGTTAATTATTTGCTAGGAAATAAAAATTTAAAAGATGAATTAATTAGTGATGTAAATTTTACTTATGTTTTAATAAATTTTATTAATAAATATAAGTCAATTTTCAATATTAATGATGTTAAAGAATTAATTCAGTTAATTAATACTATACCAAGTTTAAGTATGTTTAAAATAAAGAATTATTTAAATATTAATGTTGTTAATAATATATATACTGATGTAGATATTAATAATATTGATTTCTATAATTTAGTATTAGATATATTTGCTTTTATAAAAGAAAAAGATTTTGCAATCACTTTAAAAAATGGGAAAGTAATTTCTGATTCAGCTTTATCTAATAATAAGATTGTTTTTACCGAAGATGATATAAATAAATTACCTAGTGTTTTAAATTATATTGTTAGTTCAGAACACTTTTGTTTTTGTTTGGATAGTATAGATTTAAAAAGAATATATGATTTAATTAATTATTGTCGTTTTGATATAGAAAAAAAAGATGATAAAAGATTTATGTTTTGTAACGAAATTATTAAAAAAAGTAATAATTTAAATTTAATTCAAGAACAAGTTGATCGTGGAGTTTACAATAATAAGGATAATTCTTTTGAGGTATGTAAAGAGTTACGAGATATTTCTTATTTATATCAAGATTTATTAGTTAATTGTAAAGATTTTGAACAATTTAGATTATATAATATTCACAGTGTTGAAAGATGTTTAATTAAATATTTGATAGATCCTCAAAAAATCTCAAGTGGTAAAGAAATATATGATATATTATGTAATAATCCTATTGTTGATTTAGCTATTATATATATTTTAAATGATAAATTAGAATTATTAAATAAGCATCATTTAGAGTTATTAAGTTTTTTAATTAGAGTTCGAATTAAAAATGTTGATGAAATAAAAAGAAGAAAAAGTTCAAATATTAAACCAATTCACAGTTATAAAAAGTTACTTAAAACATTAGATGATTTTGTAAATAATTCATGTGTATTTGATTAGAGGATGATAGTATGGAATGTATAAATTTAAAACAACATTTTGAAACAATTAAAATACTTAATATGTTAAATGAAAAAATAAGTATTGAAAAAATAAGAAATATGTATATTGAAAATGATGTTGATAAATTACTAAATAGTATTGATGAAATTTTAAGTGATAATATATATTTTTTTGCTTTAACTGAAGATAATATAAAAGATCTATATATACTCTTTGAATATATTCGTTTTGATTATGAAAAAAGAAATAATGATTTAATATTTAAATGTAATAATTTAATAGAAAAACTAAATCAAAAAATTTATGAACTTAATAATATTACTAATAATGTTGAACAACGAAAAATAGATAAAAATGAAATTATTGATACTTGTTTTAGTGAAGATTTAAACAATTGTCATTTTTCAGTAGTAAGTTTTACAATTATTAAAAAAATTTGGAAAAGTGAATATTATATCATTAAATATTTAATAGATGAGCCAATTGATGAAATTTGTAGAAGTTATCTTGATGCTTCAGCTTTTGTTGAGTTTGGAATAATTCATTTATTAGCTAATTACTTTAATATTTTTAATGTTCAAGAAAAAACTTTATTATTTAATTTATTAAACAAAAGAAAGAATCTTTATAATGCTATTCATGAATATGATATATATAATATATATAGTGATGAAGATAATCTACAAACTGTTATATCATATATAATAAATTATATGAATAATTATCACGAAGAATTTATTTTAAAAAAAGATAAATAATTTTATCTTTTTTTTCATATACTAAATTGAAATGGAGGAATGAAATGAAAAAGATTGTACCTTTTAAAAAAGATATAATATTTAAAACTAATGTAGCGGAAATTACTAGTATTTCACTAGAGCACTCACTACATTTAGAAAAAGATAATCTTATTACTGGTGAATTTCACCTAAATGGAGAATATTTAATGACTGATACTAGTACTGATACTGAAGTCTTTAATTATGATATTCCATTTGATATTCACTTAGATGAACGTTATATTGTATCTAATGCTGAAATAGATGTTTATGATTTTTATTATGAAATTATTGATAGTAATGTTTTATCAGTTAATATAGAAGTATCTATTGATAAATTAGAAGAAAAAGAGGTGGAAAAAGAAGTGATTACATTAGAAGAAGTTAGAAGAGAACCTATAGAATTAAATATTGAAGAAGAAGAAAAAAATGATGAAGTAAGAGAAGAAAAAGTAGAAAAAATTGATATAAATGAAACAAGTAAAGAAGTAAAAGTAGGGGTATCTGAACATAATGATTATACAACATATAAAATATATATTTTAAGAGAAGAAGATAATATTGAAACAGTTATGACTAAATATAATATTAGTCGTGAACGTTTAGAAGAATATAATAATTTAAATGAATTAAAAATTGGAGATAAATTAATTATACCAAGTGAATAAAATAATAAAGAAGTTCTGTAAAGATAATGATATTAAACCAATAAAAATAGAAAAACGTGGGAAAAGAACTATAATATATACAGAAGATAATGTTTATTGTTTAAAAGTTAGAGAAAGAGCGGATAATAATGATATTTATGATTACTTAAATTCACGTAGTTTTTATTATTATCCTAAAGAATTAGATATTTCTAATGATGATGTTGTTGTTAGAGAATATATCAAAGAGAATAAAATACCTAAAGAACAAAAAATTTTAGATTTGATTAATTTAATGAGTTTATTACATTTAAAAACCACTCATTATAAAGAAGTTGACTTAGATGATTATAAAGAAATTTATGAAGATTTAAAAAATAATGTTATACATTTAACTAGTTATTATAATGATTTAATTACTATTGTTGAAAGTAGTGTAATTATGTCACCTAAAGAATATTTACTTGCTAGAAATATTTCAATTATTTTTAAGTCTTTATATTTTTGTGAAGTAAATATTGAAAGATGGTATAACTTAGTTAAAGAAAAAAGAAAACAACGAGTAGTTGTTTTACATAATAATTTAAAACTAAGTCATATTTTAAGAAATGAAAAAAGTTATTTTGTAAATTGGGATAAAGCTAAAATAGGTATACCTATATTTGATTTTTATAAATTATATAAAGCACATTATTTAGATTTTGATTTTAGTGAATTATTAAAACAATATGAACATAATTATCCATTACAAGAAGAAGAAAGATTATTACTTTTTATTTTAATTTCAATGCCAATTAAATTAGAGTTTAATACTAGTGAATTTAAATGTTGTGAAATAATAAGTAATCATATAGATGAATTAATTAAAGCAAATAATCTTATTTCACCATATCAATCTAAAGAAACCAAAAAACAATAAGAATAGAAAGAACATAAATAAAAATAAATTAAATCTGGTAAAAATAAATAATGTTAAAATTAATTGATAAAACATTAATATAAAAAATATACCTGTACAAATTATCCATTTTCCACGACCACACCAATTTGGTCCCATACCATTAAACATACAATCACCTAAAATATTATATGTTATAAAAATAAAAACGAAACATTACTAAGGGGTTAAAAGTAATGTTTCTATTTTAATTTATGATGTTTTGTAAAAAGATTATATGTTTTAAACTATAAAAATAAATTTTGACATATCTTTTTATTTATACTATAATACTACCCATTGGGGTGATATAATGGATATACGTAATTTATTAAATAATAGTTCAGTTAAAAGTGTTATTAGTGATCATAATTTACCTGCTTATATTGATTCCTCAAAATTTACTAGATTAGATAATTTTGAATATAATAAATATAATAAAAAATTAATTCAGTATTGTACTATTTATTTAGATGAAAATAATAATATTATGTATCGAGCAGAATCTTTATATAGTATTGATGCTTCTTTACGTTTGCACCCTAAGTGTAGTCAAACTTATTCTAACAATGGAACAATAATAGTAACTGCTCATGATCAAGATTTAAATTGTGATAGTGATTTTGGGTTTATTGTTAGTGCTCAATTAAATGATTGTAAACAATATTTTAAAAAATTTGAAATAGATATAGATATTAAACCAATTTGGGATTATAACCAATTAAAATATTTAGAAGAAAAACAAGAATTTACATTGAATTACAAATTATTAAAAATTAAATAGAAATTTTATGA
>CALVZI010000026.1 GCA_944372485.1 uncultured Bacilli bacterium | reverse complement strand
ATTCATCATTGGTTAAATCCTTTGTACGTTTATTAGGATTTACTTTAGCATCTTTTAGAATACGTTTTGATAAACTTCTTCCGATTCCATAAATGTAAGTTAATGCAATTTCGATTCTTTTATTATTTGGTATATCTACACCTTTAATACGTGCCATAAAACACCTCCTATATTAACCTTGTCTTTGTTTGTGTTTTGGATTTTCACAAATTACCATAACACGCCCTTTTCTTTTAATGATTCTACATTTATCGCATATTTTTTTTACTGATGGTTTAATTTTCATTAAGCATCCCTCCTAATTTTATCTTCTCTATAAGTGATACGCGCACATGTTAAATCATATGGACTCATTTCCATACGTACTGTATCACCTGCCAAAATACGAATATAGTTCATTCGCATTTTACCAGAAACGTGCGCTGTTACAGTATGTCCATTTTCTAATTCTACTTTATATTTTCCTGTAGGTAGAACTTCTAATACTTTTCCTCTTACTTCAATGATATCTTCTTTTGCCACGTTATCACCTCTTTGTTAAAATAGTATAGCCATCTTTTTCAACTAACACAGTGTGTTCAAAATGAGCAGATGGACGCTCATCAGCTGTTATAATAGTCCATTCATCATCTAACATATATATATGTGGTGTACCTAAATTAAGCATTGGTTCAACAGCAATAACCATTCCAGCTTTTAAAAGTGGTCCTTTTCCTTTTTTTCCATAATTTGGAACATCTGGTTCTTCATGAACTTTACTTCCAACACCATGACCTACTAACTCGCGAACAACTCCTAATTGATATTTATTAGCATGTTTACTAACAGCATAACCAATATCACCAACATGAGCACCTTCTTTAATTACTTCCAAGCCTTTGAATAAAGATTCTTCAGTATGTCTAAGTAAATACTCTTTTGATGAATCAATTTTACCAACAGGATATGTCCAAGCAGAATCTCCATGATATCCTTTGTAACAAGCACCAATATCAATTGATACAATGTCACCTTCTTTTAAAACTCGATCACCTGGAATTCCATGTACAACTTCTTCATTTACAGAAACACATACACTACCAGGAAAACCATAAAGTCCTTTAAACGATGGAGTAGCTCCTTGTGATAATATAAATTCTTCAGCTAATTTATCAATTTCTTTAGTTGTTATACCAGGTTTAATATATTGTTTTAAATAATTATGAGTTTTACCAACAATATCACCAGCAACTTTTAGTTTTTCAATTTCATCTAAAGTTTTTATTGATATCACAATATCACTTCCTATTTAATAATTTCTTCAATTTGTTTAAAAACTTTTTCTTTATCAACTTCATTAATTTTATAAAGAACGCCAAGTTCTTCATAATGTTTAATTAATGGTTCGGTTTTCTTCATATATGTTTCAAATCTAATATTAAATGTTGTTTCATTGTCATCTTTACGTTTTTGTAATTCATGACCACATATATCACAAATATTTTGTATCTTAGGTTTTGAAATGTCTATTTGATCATTAAATACTGCTCCACAACTTGGACAAACTTGTCTACCTACTATCCTTTTTAATGCAATTTCTTTTGGTATATCTAAAAATATAACAACTCCTAATTCTTTATTAAGATCTTTTAAAATTGTCTCATATTGAATAGCTTGCTCAACTGTTCTAGGAAACCCATCTAAAATATATCCATTTTTACAATCATCTTTACTTAATCTTTCAATTAGTAATTCAATTGTTATATCATCACTAACTAAATTTCCTTCTTTTAAACAATTTAAAATATATTGTCCTCTCTCACTATCTTCAAGTGATGCTTCACGTAAAAGATCACCAGTAGATATATGAGCAAGATTGTATTTTTCTCTTAATAAAATAGATTGGGTTCCTTTTCCAGCAGCCGGAGGGGCAATAAATATAATATTTTTCATTAATATCTTCTTCTTCCTCTAGTATAACTACGTGTAACCAATTGACTTTCAAGTTGTTTATAAGTTTCCAAAGCTACACCTACTATAATGATTACTCCTGTACCACCAATACTAACACTAGTTGGTAAATTTGAGAATAATCCAAAGACAATCGGAAGACCAGCAATAACTGCTAAGAAGATTGCTCCTACAAGGGTGATTCTTTTTAAGACAGTTGAAATATAATTAACTGTTTCTTCACCAGGACGAACACCTGGAATATAACCACCATTTTTTTGTAGATTTTCTGAAAGTTCTTTTGGTTTAACTTGTAAGAATGTATAAAAATATGCGAATAAAATTATACAAACTACATATAAAACAAAACCTGTTCCTGTATTAAATGACAAATATTTACTTACGAATATTTGGAATCCATCATTTTTGACAACACCAGCAATAATACCTGGAATTGAAATAATAGCTGAAGCAAAGATTACAGGAATAACCCCAGCACTATTTAATTTAAATGGAATATAATTGTTTACTGCACCATATACACTAGTAGATTTATTAGCATATTGTACTGGTATTCTTCTTTCAGTCGTTTCTTCAAAAATAACACCAATTAATATTGCAATGTAAACAAGTACAAAAGCAATAAATGTAACAATACCTAAACTAGTTTCTTGAACAGTACCAGTTTTAATTACAGAATTAAATACTTCAACAAACATGTTTGGAATAGTCATAATAATACCTGCCATAATTATTAAAGAGATACCATTACCAATACCCTTTTGAGTAATTTGATCACCAATCCAAAGTAAGAATGCTGTTCCAGCTGTAAGTACAGCTGCATACTCAAGTAACATTATTTTATCTGATGTTTGTACAAATGCAAGTGAGTACATTGCACCTTGTATAAACGCAAGTAATATACCTAAATATCTAGTAATAGTATTTAGTTTATTACGTCCAACTTGTCCCTGTTTTGATAATTCTGCAAAATAAGGAATTATATCCATTTGTAATAATTGTACAATGATAGAAGCACTAATATAAGGCATTACACCTAATGAGAAAATTGAAAATTTCTCCATGGCACCTCCACCCATTACATTAATCAATTCCAAAAAGCCTAAGTTATCTGTTCCAAGGGAATCTTTATCAATTCCTGGAACAATTATAGTTGTCCCTAACTTAAAGATGAATAAGCAAGCTAAGGTGAAATAGATTCTCTTTCGTAAATCTTTGTTTTGATTATTAAATATTTGCTTTAAATTTGCAAACATTTTAAATCACCTCTGCTTTTCCACCTAATTTTTCTATTTGTTCTTTTGCAACACTTGAGAATTTGTGTGCTTTAACATTTACTTTTTTAGTTAAAGTTCCTTTACCTAAAACTTTAATACCATCTAAACCGTTTTTAATTAATCCCATTTCTTTTAAGATTTCTGGAGTAACTGTAGCTCCATCTTCAAATCTTTCTAAATCACTTAAATTAATAACTGCATATACTGTTTTAAATCTAGCATTAGAGAAACCTCTTTTTGGTAAACGACGGAATAATGGTGTTTGACCACCTTCAAATCCGATACGAACTCCTCCACCACTACGAGAATTTTGTCCTTTTTGACCTTTACCACTAGTTTTTCCTAAACCAGAACCTACACCACGTCCAACACGTTTACGTGTTTTAACTGAACCTGGATTTGGTTGTAATGTATGTAATTTCATTAGATAATCTCCTCAACTTTCTTTCCACGTAACTTAGCTACATGTTCAACTGTTCTTTGAGATTTTAATGCTTCTAATGTTGCATATGCCATATTAATTTTAGTATTTGATCCAAGTGATTTTGATAAGATATCTTTAACACCAGCTAATTCCAATACTGAACGAACTGGACCTCCTGCTTTAACTCCTGTACCTTTTGAAGCTGGTTTTAATAAAACGCGTGCAGCACCTCTAACACCAATAGCTTCATGTGGGATTGTACCATCAACAACTGATACTTCTACTACATTTTTAGTTGCAACTTGTACAGCTTTTTTAATTGCATCTGGAACTTCATTAGCTTTACCAGTTCCTAGACCAACTTTACCTTTACGGTTACCAACAGCAACTGTAGCAGAAAAACGGAAATGACGACCACCTTTTGTTACTTTAGTAACACGACCAATATTAATAATTTCTTCTTCATATTGTTTTGGGCGTGGTTCTCTTCTTCTTTTTTCCATATTTACCCTCCTAATTAGAATTCTAATCCATTTTCACGTGCAGCATCAGCAAGTGCTTGTACACGTCCATGATATAAGTAACCACCTCTATCGAAAGTTACTTTTGTAATATTTTTTTCTTTTGCTCTTTTAGCAATTAATTCCCCTACTTTAGCAGCAGCTTCTACGTTACCACCATTTTTTAGGTTTAATTCTTTATCAACAGAAGATGCACTTACTAATGTAGTACCATTTTCATCGTTAATAATTTGAGCAAAAATATTCTTGTTTGATCTAAACACGTTAAGTCTTGGTGCTTCACTAGTACCAACAACTACTTTTCTTACACGTTCGTGTCTAGCAATACGTTTTTTATTACGTGATACTTTATTTATCATAGTAATACGCTCCTTTACTTAATTTTTTAAGCTGCTTTCTTTCCTTCTTTACGAATAATGTGTTCACCAGCGTAACGAATACCTTTACCTTTATATGGTTCTGGTTGTCTTATTTTACGGATATTTGCAGCAAATTCTCCAACAAGACATTTATCGATACCCTTGATTGTTAATTCTGTATTACTTGGTGATTCAACAGAAATTCCTTCAGGAACTTTTACTTCAACTGGATGAGAATATCCTGCATTTACAACAACATTATTTCCTTTTAATTGGAAACGATATCCTACACCAACTGCTTCTAGTTTCTTTTCAAATCCTTTTGTAACACCAGTAATCATATTATTTATGTTTGCATTTGTAGTTCCGTGCATAACTTTATAACTGTCATTTTCACGTGAAATAAATAATTCATTATTTTCACATTTTGCACTTATTCCCTTAGTTAATTTCGTAGAAAGTTCACCTTTAGGACCTTTAACTACAACACAGTCATCATTAATAGTAACAGTTACATTTTCAGGTACTGTTATAACTCTATTTCCTATACGACTCATAATTATCCTCCTAATCTTTCTACCAAACGTACGCTAAAACTTCTCCACCTAGACGTTCTTTTTTAGCTTCTTTGCTTGTCATAACACCTTTAGATGTTGAAACAATAGCAATACCTAAACCATTTAAAACACTAGGCATTTTGTCAGCGTCAACATAAACACGTAACCCTGGTTTAGAAATTCTTTTTAATCCAGTAATTACACGTTCTTTTTTATCACCATATTTTAAATTTAAACAAATAGTTCCTTGCACATCATCTTTTGTTACTTTATAATCAGCAATAAAACCTTCGTTCTTTAAAATTTTAGCAATTTCAATTTTAATATTTGAAGCGGGTACTTGAACCTCAGTATATCGCATTTGATTAGCATTACGAATACGAGTAAGCATATCTGCGATTGGGTCATTAGCAAATCCTTTTCCCATAATATCCTCCCTTCGGTTTACCAGCTAGATTTTTTAACCCCTGGTATTTGTCCTTTATAAGCTAGTTCTCTAAAGCAAATACGGCAAATTCCATATTTTTTAAGAACAGCGTGTGGTCTTCCACAACGACTACAACGTGTATATTCGCGTACTTTAAATTTTTGTGGACGACTTTGTTTTACTTTCATGCTTGTTTTAGCCATATTTTTTTCCTCCTAATTTATGAGTTTACTTCTTAAAAGGCATACCTAGACCTTTAAGAAGATCATACGCTTCATCATTAGTGTTAGCAGTTGTAACAAAAACAATATCCATTCCACGTAATTTTACAACATTATCATATTCTATTTCTGAGAAAATTAATTGTTCTGTTAATCCTAAAGTATAGTTTCCACGTCCATCAAAAGATTTATTAGAAACTCCACGGAAGTCACGTACACGAGGTAAAGCAATACTTAATAACTTATCTAAGAAGTTATACATATTTTCACCACGAAGTGTTACTTTACATCCTATTGGTTGACCTTCTCTTAATTTAAATCCTGCGATAGCTTTTTTAGCTCTAGTAACAACTGGCTTTTGACCACTTAATAAAGTTAAATCAGCAATAGCAGCATCTAACATTTTACTGTTATGAGCAGCTTCACCAACACCCATGTTAATAACAATTTTATCTAATTTTGGAACTTCCATAATACTAGAATAATTATATTTTTCTCTCAAACTAGGTACGATTTCATTTACATATTTTTCTTTTAGGCGGTTCATATTAAAATCCTCCTTCTTCTTTAGTCAAGGTTAGAATTAGATTTTTTTGTAACTCTAACTTTATTTCCTTTTTTATCTACTGTGTGTCCTATTCTGGTTCTTTTTTTAGTTTTAGGATCAACAATCATAACATTAGAAACGTGAATAGGTGCTTCCATTTCAACGATACTTCCAGCAGCTCCACCATTTGGTTTAACATGCTTTTTAATCATATTTACACCTTCAACAACAACTTTGTTATCGTTCTTTAATGTTTTAACGATTTTTCCTTCTTTACCTTTATCTTTACCAGCAATAACGACAACATTATCTCCAACTTTTAAGTTCATTGTCTTTCCTCCTTAGGTTATAACACTTCTTTAGCAAGTGAAATAATCTTCATATATCCATCACGTAATTCACGTGCAACTGGTCCAAATACACGAGTTCCGACTGGGCTCTTATCATCTTTAATAATAACACAAGCGTTATCATCAAACTTAATATATGACCCATCTTCGCGTCTAAGACCGAATTTACTTCTAACAATTACAGCCTTAACAACTTTTCCACGTCCAACTGTACCGTTAGGAGTTGCTTTTTTAACTGTAGCAACAACAATATCTCCAATATTACCAGTTTTAACTTTGCTTCCACCTAGTACACGAATAACACTAACTTCACGAGCACCAGAGTTATCAGCAACTTTTAAACGAGTTTCTTGTTGTACCATATTTATCCCTCCTATTTTATTTAGCTATTATAAAATAACTGCTTCTTCAACGACTTCAACTAAACGGAAATGTTTTGTTTTAGAAATTGGTCTAGTTTCAACGATAAGCACTTTGTCACCTTTTTTAGCAACATTTTTTTCATCATGTGCAGTATATTTCTTAGAATATTTAACACGTTTTTTGTATAGTGGATCGTTTCTGTAAGTTTCTACTAAAACAGTAATTGTTTTATCATTAGCAGCACTTACAACAGTTCCAACTAATCCTTTAACTTTCTTCTTTTCCATAAATACCTCCATTAGTTATCTCCTAGTTCACGTTCTTTTAAAATTGTTTTCATACGTGCAACTAGCTTTCTTAATTCTTTAATTCTTGAAGGTTTTTCAAGATTTCCAGTAGCTTGGCTAAAACGTAAGTTAAATAATTCTTCTTTATATTCTTCAATTTTCTTAAGAATTTCTTCATTAGTTAATTCTCTAATTTCACTATTAGTCATTAGCTTCACCACTTTCTTTTTTTACAAATTTACATTTAATAGGAAGTTTATGCATAGCAAGACGTAATGCTTCACGAGCAGTTGCTTCATCAACACCATCTATTTCAAACATAATTTTTCCTTTTTTTACTACAGCAACCCATACTTCTGGTTGACCTTTACCTTTACCCATACGAGTTTCTAGAGGTATCTTAGTTAGTGATAAGTGTGGGAAAATGTTAATCCATACTTTACCACCACGTTTCATATAACGAGTCATAGCAACACGAGCTGCTTCAATTTGTTGTTGTGTAATCCAAGCACCTTCCATTGCCATTAGACCATAACTACCAAAGTGTAATTCAGTATTACCTTTAGCAACACCATCATATCTTAGACGATGTGGTCTACGATATTTAGTTCTTTTTGGAATGACTGCCATTTTCGTTACCTCCTTTATTATTTTTTGAGGCAAGGATTTCTCCTTTATAAATCCATACTTTTACACCAATCTTACCATAAGTAGTATCAGCTTCTTTGTGTGCATAATCAATATCAGCACGTAAAGTATGAAGTGGAAGATTACCTTCTGTATAACCTTCAGTTCTTGCCATATCAGCACCACCTAAACGTCCTGATACAGCTGTTTTAATTCCTTTTGCACCAGCTTTCATAGTATTTCTAATAGCTCTTTTTTGTGCAACACGGAATGAAACACGATTTTCAATTTGACGAGCAATGTCTTCAGCGACTAATGCAGCATCTAAATTTGGATTTTTAATTTCCATAATAGAAATTTGAATATTTTCTTTAACTAATTTTTCTAATTCAGCTTTAATTTTTTCGATTTCTTCTCCACCGTGACCAATAACAACACCTGGTTTTGCAGTATTTATAATAACATCAGTCTTTTTACTGGTTCTTTCAATAAGAATACTTGAAACTGCTGCGTCTTTTAATCTTTTAGTTAAATGTTTACGAATTTTAATATCATTATTTAAAAATTTAGCGAAATCTTTACCAGCATACCAGTTAGATTCCCAAGTTTTATTAATTCCAATTCTAAGTCCGACTGGACTAACTTTTTGACCCATCAGTTTACCTCCTTTGCTTAATTTCTTTCACTTACTACAACAGTAATGTGACTTGTTCTTTTTTTAATTGGATCTACGTGACCACGAGAACCAAATTTCATTCTTTTTAAAGTTTGACCTTCATTAACATATGCTTCACTAACATATAAATTTTCTTCTTTTAAATTTAAATTATTAGTAGCATTAGCAACAGCACTTGTTAATACTTTTTTAATTGCTCTTGAAGCATCACGATTCATATTATCAAGAATACTTGCAGCTTCAGAAACATTTTTTCCACGAATTAAATCTATAACTAAACGAGCTTTTCTTGGTGTAAGTCTAACACCTTTAGCGATTGCGCGAGCTTCCATTTTAGTCCTCCTTCCAGTTAACTATAATTATTGTCCACCGTGTCCACCAAATTTACGTGTTGGAACAAATTCACCTAATTTATGTCCTACCATATCTTCAGTAACATATACAGGAACGAATTCTTTACCGTTATGAACAGCAAATGTATGTCCAATAAAATTTGGAAAAATAGTAGAACGGCGTGACCATGTTTTTATTACTTCTTTTTTCCCACTTTCATTTACAGCTTCTACTTTCTTCATTAAGTGAGCATCAACAAAAGGTCCTTTTTTTAAACTTCTAGCCACCTATACCATCCTTTCTTATTTTTTACGACGACGAACAATTAACTTGTTTGAAGCTTTTTTATTTTTACGAGTCTTATATCCCAATGCAGGTTTTCCCCATGGAGTAAGAGGTCCTTTACGACCGATAGGAGCACGTCCTTCACCACCACCATGTGGGTGATCATTAGGGTTCATAACTGATCCACGTACTGTTGGTCTAATACCCATATGTCTTTTACGTCCAGCAGTACCTAAACTTACAAGTTCGTGATCTTCATTTCCTACTTCACCAATAGTAGCACGACAAGTTCCTAATACTTTACGAACTTCACCACTAGATAAACGAAGTAAAACATATTTTCCTTCACGACCTAAGATTTGTACACTAGAACCAGCACTACGAGCCATTTGAGCTCCTTTTCCTGGTTTTAATTCAATATTATGAACTAATGTACCTTCTGGAATGTTTTCAAGTGGTAAAGAGTTACCAACTTTAATATCAGCATTTACTCCACTTTCAATTTTCATTCCAACTTTTAATCCTTTTGGAGCAATAATATATCTTTTTTCTCCATCTGCGTAAGTTATTAAAGCAATGTTAGCTGTTCTATTAGGATCATATTCAATTGTGCTTACAGTACCAGCAATTTCATCTTTATTACGTTTGAAATCAATGATACGGTATTTTCTTTTATGTCCACCACCAATATGTCTAGTAGTGATTTTTCCTTGATTGTTACGTCCACCAGTTTTAGTTAGAGTAACTAATAATGACTTTTCTGGTTTGTTAGTAGTAATTTCTTCATTTACTAATGTAGATTTACCACGTTGACCATTAGTCATAGGCTTATATAATTTAATTGCCATGATTTATCCTCCTTATGATTAGTTAAGTTCGATAGAACTTCCTTCTTGTAATTTAACGATTGCTTTTTTAACACGGTTAGTCTTTCCAGTATAACGACCAACTCTTCTTGTTTTTGGTTTAACGTTTACAGTATTAACACTTAACACTTTAACATTAAATATTTTTTCAATTGCTTGTTTAATTTGAGTTTTATTAGCATTAACATCAACACTAAATGTATATGTATTGTTGTTTTGTGCTAAATCAGCACTTTTTTCAGTAATAATTGGTGCTTTAATAATATCTCTATAATTACTCATCATTAAATAAGCACCTCCTCTATACGTTTAACAGCAGCTTCAGTAATAATCATATTATCAGCTGAAACAACGTCTAATGTATTAATTTCATCAGCATCTAATAAAATAACACTTTCTAAATTACGAGTAGCTAAAATTAAATTATCTGTTAATTCTTCAACTACAATTAATGTTTTTCTATTAGCTTTTAAGTTTTCTAAAACTTTTAACATTTCTTTAGTTTTAGTGCTTTCTACATTTAATGAATCAACAACGATTAACTCTTTTTCTAATACTTTATAAGCTAAAGCAGATTTTAAAGCTAAACGGCGTTCTTTACGATTCATTTTCTTAGTATAATTTCTATTTGGTGTTGGTCCAAATACTGTTCCTCCACCAACCCAGTGTGGTGCACGGATACTTCCTTGGCGAGCACGTCCAGTACCTTTTTGTCTCCATGGTTTAATTCCACCACCACTTACTTCGCTACGTGTTTTTGTTTTATGAGTTCCTTGTCTTAAAGAAGCTCTTGATAAAATAATTGCATCATATAAAACAGCATTATTTGGTTCAATTCCCCAAACAGCATCATTTAAAGTAATATCTTTTACTTTTTCACCGTTTGTATTAAGTTCTACATATTTACCCATTTCAGTTTCCTCCTATTACTCTTCTACAGAAGCACTTTCTTCAGTGTTTTCTTCAGTTTCAGAAGTTTCTTCAACAACAGGTTCAGAAACATAAGAAATTAATTCTTCAGTTTCGTTTACTTTATTTGGGTTTTTAACAGCTGTTTTAATAACTACTAATGATTTATTAGCTCCTGGTACATTACCTTTAACTAAAATTACATTATTTTCTTTATCAACGGCAACAATTTCAAGATTTTGAATAGTTACAGTTAATCCTCCCATATGACCTGGTAACTTCTTACCTTTAAAAACACGCATTGGTCTCATAGTTCCCATTGAACCTGGTCCTCTGTGATAATGTGAACCATGTCCCATAGGTCCTCTATGTTGATTATGGCGTTTAATAACACCTTGGAACCCTTTACCTTTAGTAGTTCCAGTTACATCTACAACTTCACCTTCACTGAAAATATCTACAGTTAATTGTTGTCCTAGAGTGTAATCGCTAACATTTACGCCTCTTATTTCTTTATAGAAGCGCTTAGGTGCAGTTTCTGCTTTTTTGGCATGACCAATGTTAGCTTTTGTAGAATTCTTTTCTTTTTTAGTATCAAAACCTAATTGAATAGCTTCATATCCATCATTTTCAACTGTTTTAATTTGAGTAACAACATTTGGTTCTACTTCAACAACAGTAACAGGAATAAGCTTACCAGATTTTGTAAATACTTGAGTCATTCCAATTTTTCGACCTAAGATTCCTTTCATTTTCTTTTCCTCCTAATTATAATTTAATATTGATATCAACACCACTTGGAATTTCTAAACGAGTTAACGCTTCAATTGTTTCCTTACTTGGATTTGTAATATCAATTAAACGTTTGTGTGTTCTTCTTTCAAATTGTTCACGTGAATCTTTATCTTTGTGAACTGCTCTTAAAATTGTAATTTTTTCAATTTCAGTTGGAAGTGGAATTGGTCCACTAACTTCTCCACCTGAACGTTTTACAACTTCAACAATTTTAGCACAAGCAGCATCTAAATTCTTATGATCATACGCTTTTAATTTGATACGAACTTTAGTTTTAGACATGTTTGTTCCTCCCTTCGCCTATATCAGGTATAGACTCGCTCCGTGTAAAAACCTGAAATTAGATATTGTTGATATTATCAACTCTACCGGGTGTTTCAGCAACCTCACACATCAATGCGTGCCACACATTCAAAATTATACTATAAAATGTTATGAAAAGCAAGCTTTTTTTATTACTTTTGTTAATTTTTTTATGTTATGAATTAAAAAGAGATAAGGTCGTCCTAAAACCTTATCTCCTAAAACATAATAAGAATAAATAAATTCTTTTATGTATCATAGAAACACCCACATAATCCAATAATAATAAACATTTAACAAAAGGAATTTAGTCCTACATTTTTAAAAATTCTATAGCCTTTTGTGTTTTTGGCGTGGAAAAATTTCTAATACATTCTATATATTACACTAATTTTTATAAAATTTCAAATTAATCAAACACTCAAAAACGTCCATAATATGGACGTTTCTCTTACATTTCCATTTCACTTTATGAAACTGGAATTTACTTTTTTAATTCACGGTTTTTTTAGCTTGCTTTTCTAACTATTAATTTATATACTTCCATAAGTAACAATATACTTAAAGATAAACCGAATAAATTAATCATATGTTTAATTGGAACTGTATTAGCTTGTAGTAAATGAGATAATACTGGAACATTCATAATAATAAATTGTAAAATAATTGCCGAAATTATACTAAACATAACAAAATGATTTTTATGAATCTTTTTAGAGAAAATAGAATTAATCTCACTACGACAATTTAATACATGCATATTTTGAATAAATACCATTAAAACTAATATATAACTTCTTGCATCTTCAGTAGTTAAATTTACTTGTTTTAATAAGAATAACCAAACACCAAATATTAATAAGGCAATTCCAATTCCTGAAACTAATGTTTCTGTTAAAAATGATTTATTGAAAAGAGCTTCATCAGTTTTTCTTGGTGGAATATCCATTATATCATCCTCAGCTGGTTCAAAAGATAAAGCTAAATCTTGAAGACCACTTGTAATTATATTTATCCATAAAAGTTGAATTGCAACTAAAGGCATTGGTAAATTAAATAAGACTGAAAGCATAAAGAATAATACTTCGGCAAGTCCACTTGAAAGTAACATATAACTTACTTTACGAATATTACTATAAGCATTACGTCCTTCTTTTACACCAGTAACAATAGATGTAAAGTCATCGTTAACAATAATCATCGAAGCAGTCTCTTTAGCAACATCAGTACCACTTCCCATAGAAATACCTATATTAGCACTTCTAATAGCTGGAGCATCATTTACTCCATCTCCTGTAACAGCTACAAATTCCCCCATTCTTTTATATGATTCAACAATATTTAATTTTTCAATTGGCGTTACCCTACTAAACACTTTTTTTGTTTTAATAAATTCATCAAATTTATCATTTCCAAGTTCTAAATATTTAGCAACTTCTTTACCAGTTGCAACTTCATCAAAATTATTAACTAATGAAAGATCAGTTGCAATATGATAAGCCGTTAAAGGATGATCTCCTGTAATCATAACAACCTTTATTCCAGCTTTATGACACTCTTTAATAGATTCTTTAGCATCATCTCTGATTGGATCAATAAAACCAACCATTCCCATAAATGTTAAATTTTTAATTATTCCATCAATATTTTTACCTTTAGCAAGAGCAATAACACGATATCCATTTTTAGCTAATTCTTCATGTTGTTTTAAAAGTATTTCTTTATTAATTTCTTTTTCAGAATTATTAAAATACATTTTATCACAATAATTTATAACAACTTCAAAAGAACCTTTTACTGTTATATATTCATAGTCATCTTGTTTAAAGAATACAGCTGAATACTTATTAGCTGATTCATAAGGGATTTCTTTAGTTATAACACTTCTATCAATTTTTAATTTACATTTTTCTAAAAGAGCTAAAAAAGCTATATCAATAGAATCACCATGTGAAACCCAATCATTATCTTTATAAAATAATCTAGCTTCATTATTTAAACCACCTAAATAAGCAATTTTATTAATACTTTCTAAATCATTACTACTAGTTTTAATAACACCTTCATTATTATAACCAACACCAGTTATTTCATATTGTGTTTCATCTGGTAATATTACGATTTTAGCAGTTTGTTCATTAACTGTTAAAGTTCCTGTTTTATCAGTTGCAATTACAGTACAACTACCTAAACTTTCAACAGAATTTAAACGTTTTACAATAACATTCTTTTTAGCCATACGATTAGATCCTATTGTAAGAGCCATTGTAAGTGCAAGAGGTAATCCTTCTGGCATTGAAGCTACTGACAAAGCAATAACTGATAATAATACTTCATTATATGGTAACCCTTTACTAAATAAGATAATTGCCAATACTATAGCAATAAATATTACACCAATACTAATTTGTTTAGAAAAAGTTTCCATTCTAATTGTAAGTGGTGATTTTGTTTCTTTTGTTTTAGTAACTGTGTCATGAATTTTTCCAATTTCTGTATCTAATGCAGTTGCAACTACAACACATTCTGCTCTTCCAACTAACACACTAGTTCCTGCAAAAACCATATTAGTACGTTCTGCTAAATATGTATTTTCATCTAATACCCCAGCTTCTTTTTGAACACTTAAACTTTCTCCTGTTAAAACAGATTCATCAACTGTTAAATTACTAGAAGAAATAATATACATATCAGCACTTATTTTATTTCCAGATTCAAGTAATACAATATCACCAACTACTAATTCACTTGCTTCTTTTAACACTGTCTTACCATCACGTTTAACTTTAGCTTGAACTTTAATAAGCCTTGTTAAACTATCAGCTGTTTTATCGGCCTTCCAAGCTTGATAAGTACCCATTAATAAATCGGCAAAGATAACAATAAAAATTGCCATTGCATCCACTACTTCGCCAATTATAAAAGAAAATATTGCACTAATTGTTAATAAAATAACAATTGGATCAAAAAATTGTCTTAAAAATATTTTACCAACAGTTTCTCTTTTTTGTTTTGGAAGTTCATTCTTGCCATTTTCTTTTAGCCTTTTTAATGCTTCTTCTTCACTTAATCCATCTTTATTACTTTTACACATTTCAAAAACTTTTTCTAAATTTTTAGTATACCATTTCATAGCATCACCTATTTTAATTTTATCATAACAATATTATTATGACAACAAAAAAAGATAGTTAAACTATCCTTTATACACTTTATGGTGGACTGTTAGGGATTCGAACCCTAGACCCACTGATTAAGAGTCAGTTGCTCTACCAACTGAGCTAACAGTCCATAACTCACTACTTATTAAGTATAACACATAATATTTAAAAAATAAAGTAAAAATATAAAAAAATTAAAATTACCTATCGCAATTTTAATTTATTAAACATTATTTTTATTCACCAATAAATATTTTTAAGTGTACCTTTCTTAATAACATTGTAAATAATAAAGCTAAGGTACCAAAAATACCAAAATTAACTATAAAAACTATTAATGGACTTTGTTCACTTAAAAATGTAAAAGTTATATATATCATTGGAGAATGAAATAAATATATTCCAAAACTATTGTTACTTATTATATCAATTAATTTACTTCTTTTATCACTAATAATTAAATATAAACTTAAAATTATAATTATAGTTAATAAATATTTTATAACAACTTGATTTATATAAATACTTAATATAAGTGATATTGCTAATAAAACTATTAAAATATATTTATTTACTTTATAATTAATAAAATTATTATAATTAATTATAAATCCAATATAAAACCAAAATAAATAGCACATTGCCTGATTTATATATGTATTTATAGTTATATTAGGTGCCAATATCGAAATAAATAAAAGTATAACAAAGAAAAACATATACAACCATTTTTTATTTTTTTCTATTAAAAGCTTTCCAATAAAATACATAATTATAAATATAATAAATAATACTGGTAAAAACCATAAGTGACCATTATCTATTCCTAAAATACTGTTTTTTATTAATATTTCATACATACTTTTATTAATATATCCAGGATAATTAATTAATAGTCTTATTGGTACCATCCAAAAGATTGTAAAAATAATAAAAGGTATTATTAATCTTTTAAATTTATCTTTAAAAAAATTCCAAAATTCTTTTTTATGTTTTAATGAATAATAAAGAAGAAAACCAGAAATTGAAAAGAATAATGGCATTTGAATAACATTTATTACTTTTTTTAAATAATCAAAAAATAAAGAAGTCCTACTTGATGTATATAAAGACCAATCTGAAGAATATAAAATAATACTATGTCCTAATACAACTATTAAAATAGCTAAAGCTCGTAAATTAATTATTTTTTGATTTTTCATACTTACCACCACTACATATTAATTATACTATAAAAGATTTTATTGGTAAATATTTGTATTAAAAAATATATTTCTCCTCATTATATAATGGTGATTATATGGAATATAAATCAATTTGGGAATTAAATAATATTAGTGAAACCCCAAAATTAAATGAGAATTTAGAAGTAGATATAGTTATTGTTGGTGGTGGTGTAGCTGGAATCACTACAGCTTATTATTTAAGAAATTCTAATAAAAAAATTGTTTTATTAGAAAAAGATTGTGTTGGTTGTGGTGTTAGTAAATATACAACAGGAAAACTTACTTATTTACAAAATGGAATTTACCCTAATATAGCTAAAACACGTTCTAAAAGTGATGCCTTAGAATATTTTAATAGTCAAAAAGATGCGATTAAATTAGCAAAAGAAATTATATATAAACATCAAATTGACTGTAATTTAACCCCTATTGCAAGTTATTTATTTGCTTATAATGATACTAAAAAATTTAATGAAGAAAAAAAGTTTTTAATTGATGCAGAATGCAAGTTCGAAGAAAGTAAAACATTACCAATTAATTTTCCTTGCAAAAAAGCATTATATGTACATGATACATTTTGTTTTCACCCATTAAAATTTATAAACAAACTAAAAGAAATTATAAATAGTTCTAGTGTTCATATTTACGAAAAAACACTAGTAACTGATATTAATAAAGAAGATGAGTATTATATTGTAAAAACTTCATCAAATCAAATAAAATGTAAAAAAGTTATTATTACTACAAACTACCCTTTCTTTATACTACCAAAATTATTACCTTTACAATTAAAACTCGAAAAATCTTATTTATTAGAGGCAACAAAGAATAATGAGGATAATTTCTTAGCTCTTTCTACTGATAAACCTAATTATACTTTTAGAATTGATAATGAACACTTTATTTTTGGAGGATATTCACACAATTTATCTAAAGAAGTTAATTATCAAGAAAAGACACAAGAAGTTTTAAATGATTTTAAAAATCATTTTGACAATAAAATTAATAATTATTGGTCTATACACGATGTTATTTCAAAAGATCATTTACCTTTAATTGGAAGATTAAACAAAACACATGAAAACGTAATAATTGCAACAGCTTTTCACAAATGGGGAATGACTAATGGAATATTAGCAGGTAAAATAATATCTGATATCATTTTAAACAAAGAAAATAGATATATAAAACTTTTTGCTCCTGAAAGAAAGTTGGCAATAAAAGGAATTGTAAATACAATTACTAATGATAGTATTGTTGGAAAAGCATTTATTGATAGCAAAATTAATAAAAATAAAAAATTTTATAAAAACGTGATGTTTAAGAATGAAAATGGAATTAATATAGGAATATATACTGATGAAAATAATATAGAACACAAAATTATTAATAGATGTCCACATTTAAAAAGTAGTTTAATTTTTGATGAAGAAGCTAAAGTTTGGATTTGTCCTTGCCATGGATCAATGTTTGATGTTGATGGTAACTTATTAAAAGAACCAAGTATTATTAATATAAAATACAAAAAAAGTTAGAATAATTCTAACTTTTTAAAATTTACTTACAAATTCATCAAATATTTTATTTGCATATTCATCATATTCAAGCATTTTTTCTGGATGCCATTGTACCCCAATAACAAATTTTTTATTTGGAAGCTCTATCGCTTCTGGAATACCATCAGTAGAATAAGCAGTAATAATAAAATTATTTACTTTTGAAACATGATATCTATGTTTACTATTTACTTTTATTTTCTCACTATTTACGATTTTTCCTAAATATGAATTTTTATTAATAATAACATCATGAACATATTTTTTAGTTTCTTGTCGATGATCGAAATCACTAATTAATGAATTTGCTTTCAAACAATTTTCATTATTATCAAGACTAGCTAAAAGTTGCATACCCATACATATTCCTAAAATAGGCTTATCTTTTTCAATTGCATATTTAGCAACAAATTCATCATAGTTATACCAACTATAACCACCGGTAATTAGAATACCATCACACATATCAACTATCTTTCGATATGTGTTTTTTTCATCTTCAGTTAATTCTGGAATATTTTTTCGTTTTTGATCAACATATTTAGTATCAGCAAGTGGACAAATAATATATGGAATACACCCTTTTTTTATCACTGCCCTACGATAATCATCTAAAATTGCAACTTGTTTATCATCTTCAAAGTCAACAGTTGGTCTTCCTAATATACCAATAACTTTTTTATTAAAAATTTCATGAAACATATTATCACCGTTTTTTAATTATTTTTTTAGTTTTCCAAACTTTAATTTACCTTTAGAACCTTTTAAACCATTAAAATTACTTAAAACATTAGTTTCAAATGTTGTTGTTTTTTTATGATTTTTCTTATAATCTTTGATTGCAATTGTAATAGCTTCATCTAATAATTTAGAATATGGTTTACCAGTTGGTTCCCAAAGATAGAATGAAAGTGATCCTGGAATTGTATTAGGTTCATTAATATAAACTTCTTTTGTTTTTTTATCAATTAGAAAATCAATACGACAAATACCACTTAAATTTAAAGCTCTAAATGCCATTTTAGAAATTTCTTTAATTTTATTTTTTGTTTTTTTATTTAAACGAGTTGGAATAATACGATCAGTAGCAATCTTTTCTTTAGTTTTATTACCTTTTTTATTATTAATATATTTATCAGCATATGTTAAGAACTCATCACTACTCATTACTTCTTCTAACTCACTAGTTTGTTGAAATTCATAATTTCCTAAAACACTACAATTAACTTCAACTAAATTATTAATAACTTTTTCAATAACAATTTTATCGTCATATTTAATTGCTTCTAATATTGCTTCATCTAAATTTTCTTCGTTTTTAACAACATTAATACCAATACTACTTCCTAAATTAGCAGGTTTTACAATAACTGGATATCCAATTTTCTTTACTTTACTAAATACTTCTTCTTTATTATCTAAATATTCAGAATCATAACACCAAGTATAATCAACTATTGGTAATTTCATAGATTCAAATATTTGTTTCATAACAACTTTATCTTGTCCTAAAGCAGCACCTAAAACACCACATCCTACATATGGAATACCTACCGCTTCAAAATAACCAGCAAGTGTTCCATCTTCAACATGACTACCATGTACAATTGGGAAAACTATATCAAGCTCAGCAACATTTCTCTTGAATAATCCTTTAGCATTTTGTAAATAAAATGTACCATTTACATTACATAAAATAACTTGTTTAGCATATCTTTTTAATTCATTAAAGTCATTATAAATATCTATATCCATTAACATTTTTCCTGTATACCATTGTCTATCTTTAGTAATATAAATTGGAATAATCTCATACTTATCTTGATTTATACTTTGCATAGCTTGAACAGCTGAAATAATACTAATTTCATGTTCAACACTTGGTCCACCAAATATCACACCTAATTTTATTTTCATTCTATCAGCTCCTATCATTTTTCATTAAATAAATCAGGTAAATCATTTTCAATTAAAATATATGTATCTCCTTTAGCTAAACGATGCATTAAAACAAATCCTTCTTTTACATCATTGATTACATGAATTTTTTTCTCATTATATTTTTTAGAAATTAAACCATCATATATAGGTTTAGTTTGTTCAGCTCCAACTAAAATAACTTCATCACATACTTCAGCAATATATTGTCCAAATTTCATATTAAGTTCATATTGTTTTTCTCCAAGTTCAATCATTCCAGGAGTTATAACAATTTTTTTACCAGGCATTAAATCAAGTACTTCTAAGGCCATTTTAGAACCAACTGGATTAGAGTTATAGGCATCATCAATAATATTTAAAGTTCCTACTTTCTTTAACTCTAAACGATGTTCAATCGCATTTACTTTCTTAACACCAGCTTGTAATTGTTCAATAGTAAGACCAAGTTCTTTACCTAGTGCAATACTTGCTAAAATATTATAAATATTATGTTTTCCAAGAAGACGTGTAGTAAATGAATACTTTTTCTTATCTCCTTTAAAAGTTACATTAAATGTAGTTCCTTTATTAGAAAGTTTAATATCAGTTGCTCTAACATCAACTTCCCCTTCTGCATCAATACCAATCCATAAAATTTTACAATCATTTTTTAAATCATAAGAAAGTTGATAAGGATCATCTGCGTTAAGTACACCAACACCATCACTTGGTAAAGATTCAATAAGCTCAAATTTACCACTTTGAATATTTTCACGACTACCAAAAGACTCTAAATGAGCTGTTCCAATAGTTGTTAAAATCCCATATTTAGGGTGAACTAAATCACATAATTCTTTTATTTCTCCCCTTTTAAAAGCACCCATTTCAGCAATAAAATAGTCACTAAATTTATCTAAATAATTATTAATACTTAATATTAAACCAATTGGTGTATTAAAATTTTTAGGAGTTGGAAAAGAATTATAACCAACACTTAAAACATCATTTAAAATGTTTTTACTACTAGTTTTTCCATAACTTCCAGTTATTCCAATTACGTCTAAATTATTCATTGACTTAAGTTTACGAGTTGCCATATTTCTAAAATGATTAAATACTGCTTTTTCAACTGGTTTATTAATAAACTCAGCAAGCATTACAACGAATGGATTAATATAAACAAGTAATCCTAAAATAATATAATAATAAGCTAAATAATGTGGATCATAAACAAAATAGAAGATAACTGGGGCAATTAAATATAAAATTGCGATTGTAACTATTAAACGTTTTACACGAGCAGTTATTTTTAAAGGTACTTTAACTTGTTCTTTTTTTAATAAACGATTATAAAAATAAATAATTACAACATAGAATGCAAAAAATAAGATATTAGCTAAATCACTATTCATAAATAAAAAAGTGAAAAATATAACAAAAAATGCATCTAAATCAACAAAAACTTTATATGGATTTTTAAAAATCCACTTTAAATATCTAAAATCTAAATTATACCAATTTAATTGATGCATATGTAATGATTTCTTAGTTTTTAACATTACATAAATAAAAAAAGGAATTAAAGATAATAAAAAATATAACATATTAACACTCTCCTATAAAATTTCTTAAAACTCTTACTGTTTGATTTAAGTTTTCTAAATATGCATAATGAGTACAACCAGCATATTCAACAACACCAGAGTTATCAATTAATTTTTCAAGTTCATAAGCTCGTTCAATTGGTACTGCCTCATCATTTGTTCCCCAAATAATCAACGTTGGAGCAGTAATCCTTTTGACTTCTTCAGTAATATCTAGATTAACATGCTCAACTAATATTTGTCTCATAATTGGATTAGCATTACGATAATCAGTTGAACCAATATGCTTTTTAGCAAAATTTTCTAGTTTATTTAAACCAGGAACTTTTTTTAATTGTTTTAAAATTTTTACTTTTAACGATAATTTTTGTATTTCTTTTTTATATGGTGAACCAAATAAAATTAATTTTTCTACCTCATATTTTGATGCATAAATTAAACTTATTTTACCACCAAAAGAATGACCAGCTAAAATTGGTTTAGTTATTTTTAAATAATCCAATAATTCTTTTACAATAGCTACATAATCATATAAAGTAAGTACTGTACTAGGCATTTGACTTAAGCCATGTCCTGGTAAATCAATAATAGTAATATAGTAATCTTTAGATAATGGATTCCCAAGAGGTTTCATCATTTCAATATTTTGCCCCCATCCATGAAGTAATACTACATTCTTCCCTTTCTTATTTCCATATTGTTCATAATTTACATCTAAATCGTGTATTCTTTTTATCACATGAATCACCTATATAATTATACCACATTATTATAAAATAATATAGAAAAAAAGAAATGTTTTACATTTCCCTTTAAACATATAAATTAATTATATTATTTTTTATCATTCATCATTTCTTTTATAGTAGTGCCAAGTGTTGCAAGATTTTGTAAATCAGATGGAACAACTATTTTCGTTGCTGAACCATTAGCTAAATCTTTAACTGCATCTAAACTTTTTAAAGTTAAAACTGATTCATCAGCTTTAGCTTCTTTAAGCAAACGAATTCCATCAGCTTCTGCTTGTTTAATTTTTAACATAGCTTGAGCTTGACCTTCAGCAATACGAATTTGACTTTCTTTATTAGCTTCAGCACGTAAAATTGCACTTTCTTTTTCACCTTCAGCAATTAAAATACTTGATTTCTTTTCACCTTCTGCTTGTAAAATCTTTTCACGACGTTCACGTTCAGCACGCATTTGTTTTTCCATTGCTTCTTGAATATCACGTGGTGGTAAAATGTTTTTTACCTCAACACGATTTACTTTAATTCCCCATGGATCTGTTGCTTCATCTAAAATTGAACGCATTTTTGTATTAATAATATCACGACTAGTTAAAGTTTGATCTAATTCAAGTTCTCCAATAATATTACGTAATGTTGTTGCCGTTAATGTTTCAATTGCTGCAACCGGATATTCAACACCATATGTATAAAGTTTTGGATCAGTTATTTGAAAATAAACTACTGTATCTATTTGCATAGTAACATTATCTTTTGTAATTACTGGTTGTGGTTCAAAATCCTTAACAATTTCTTTTAAAGATACACGATTTGCAACACGATCTAAGAAAGGTATTTTAACGTGTAAACCATTATTCCAAGTTGTATAATAAGAACCAATTCTTTCTATTACATAAGCTTTTGCTTGTGGTACAATTTTTATATTTGGAATTATAAAAATTGCCACTAAAATTAAAATAATAACTAAAAATCCCATACTATTTACCTACTTTCTTTACTTTTATTTTAGCGCCTTCAATCGCTAAAATTTCAACTTCACTATCAACAGCAATATATGAATCAGCAAACGCTGTCCACACTTTACCATCTACTTTTACAGCCCCATTATTCCTTTTAGTAATCTTTTCAATAACATATCCTTTTTTTCCAATAATACGATCTAAATTAGTTTTTTCATTATGTTCTAGAACAAGCTTTTGTAATTTACTTTTAGTAGTTATTAATAATATAATACCTAAAATAACAAAAACACTTAATTGAATTAAAAAGCTATCAATAAAAAATGAAAGAAATAAAGCAACTAACCCACTTATTACAAACCAAATTGTTGTTAAATTAATCGTTGTAATTTCAGCAAGTGAAAGTAAAATTATAATTCCCAACCATAAATAACTCATATCATCACCTAGTTACATTATACTATTATTATATTTTTTTTACAACTTTTTACGACAAAATTAAAAAAATAACTGACCTAAACAGTTACTTGTTTTATTTCATATTGTTTTTTTAAACTTTCAATATCATTATTTGAAGCAATAATAATAATTTTAGAAATTGGAATTCCTGTTACTTGAAACTCTTGTTTATCACTTATAAGGCCATAATGACTTAATAAAAACAAATATCTTTTTTTCATATCCATACAATTTTCTAATACACTTAAATTTGTATCAAAATTGTAATATTTTTGTTCTATTCTCTCTTCATATATATTAGAAAATTTAGGATACGCACGAATAATAGATTTAAAATTTAAATTTTTCAAATTATTTGTTGTAACATTGTTATTCTCTAAATTTATTTCATAAAACAATTCTTCGTCTGCTTCATTAAATACTAAAGATGTATCATTATCACTTACATTAAATAAACTTATAATTATTAAACAAAAAAAGGCAACAAATAATACCAAGTATGTTTTCATAACTCACCTCGTATATTATTGTGTCCTTTTTTTTTATTATTAAACTACATTTTTTTAGAATTTAATTCATTATCAATCATTTTTTCTTTTTCATCTAAAATATCAATTTGTTCAACAATCTTATTAATATCAACACCTTTATTTTTTAATTCAATTAAAAGTGTTTTTATTTGATTTAATTGTTCTTTCATATCATTTGATTTATTTTCTTCAGATGAATTAACTGTAATATTATCTTGTTCAGTTTTTTCAACTTCATCAATTGAATTAATATTTTCCTTAACAACTAAAGTTTCTTCTTTATTAGATGGATTAAATGTAAATGCACGACTTAATAAACATGATTTAGCTATTTCTTTTTCAATTAATAATTTATTATATTTTTTCTTTTCTTCATCATTTGCATTAACAATCTTTTCATTAATATCTTTAACATCTTCATCAATCTTATTAATTTCATCAACAATAGAGTCTACTGGTACAGTCGAAACAGTTTCATAAATTTCATAATATTTAGTAATTTGTTTATTATGTAAATTTGCCAAAAGATTTACTGCACCTGAAGGTAATTTTATTTTACTACTATCATTTTCAGAAATTTGTAAATTTGTTGGTATTAAAGTATTTTTTAACCCAAAACTTTTTACTTCATTTTCATTATTAACTATAGCAACTTTCTTAGCAAATATATCACTTAAATTAGTTAAAATATTATATTCACTAATAACATCATCAGTAGCAATAAATGTTTTTAAATCCATATTTTCAAGTTGTTCTACTTTGTTACTATCGTTTTTTACTTGCTCTTTTAATAAACTAGTAAAATTTAAAATTGATTGTTTAGTATCAGATGATAGAGCATTCATAAATTCATCTAAATTTTCATTTAAAACAAAATTGTTAATTTTATTTTTATTAATTTGTTGCTCATAATAAGTTCCATAATATTCTTTTACATTATTACTAACAATATCCAGTTTTTGTTCATAATCTTTTGATAATTGTAAATCTTCCTTATTAGCTAAAACCATCATTAATTCAGTCATGTTAACATCAATTTTATTACCAATTTCTTTTAATGCATTAACATATTTGGCTGATTCATTAAATACTTTATTAGCATCTAAAAATATATTTTGCCCTTCATCAATTTTAGTAATATCACTTTTACTTAAATAATTTTGTGTTACATGAACAATATTTTTTGATACTGCATCAAAATCAATTTGTAAACCATTTAATAAATCTTTATCTATTTCTAAATTATATAATTTTTCCAAATCACTTTGTAATTCGTCAGCAGAACTTTTTAAAATATCAAAAGCCATATTTTGAACAACTTTATCTTTTTCTTTTTGCTTTTTATTTTCTAATTCTTTAACTTTTTGTTGTTTTAAATCAAAAATTTCACTATTTTCTATCAATGGTTCATTTTTTTCAATATGATTTACAAAAGCAGAAAATTCTTTACAAAAAGCATTATTTAATTTTTCAATTTCACTATCAGTCCAAACAAAGTTTCCATATAATACTTTTTTTATGTTTTCGTTTGCTAAAATATTATTTATTGTTTCTATAGAAAGTGTAGAAGAAATTTTTAAATCACTTATTAATTTAAGTACCATTGAATGATCTAAATTATATGCTTTCTCAAAATCATTAAATGTTTTATATTCTTCCCATGGAATTCTTAATTCACTATTATTATCTATTTCTTCAACAATTTGATTATTTTCATTTTCGTCTTTAATTACTTTATCATCATTATTTTTGTTTTCTGAAATTTGATTACATATTTCAATTATTTCTTGAGCTAAAGTTTCATTACCGGAAGCAACAGTAATAGCTAATCCAGTTGGAATTTTTTCTCCACTTTCAACTACTTTAAAAAAATTATCAATAACAGTTTTAGGAACATTAACATTTTCTAATTTTTCTTGTAATTTTTTTAGTAATGTATCATTAGTCACTTAAATCACTCCCTATTTTCTTTTATAACAGTACGCATAACATCTTTTATTTTAGCCCACTCATCATCATTTTCAACTTTTTCTAAGTGATATCCATCACTATCTTCTACAACTAATGAAGTATAAACAGTAATTAATCCCTTATCATCTTTTTCATTTAAAGTATATATTACATAATCTTTTCCACTTTCTTTTAACGTGAAATAAAGAAGTACATCAGCATCTACAATACTACCATCATCTTTAGTAACACGAATAGTTTCTTGTTCTTTCATAATAATTCCTCCCAATTATTCATTATAAAATAATTTTACCACAAAAAAAGGAAAAACTCAATTATTAAAATTAAATTGTTAATCTTTTTTTAAAATGTATACGTTATTATTTAGTTAAAATGTATACGCATTGAGTTATAATATATTCTCGAAAGGAGATGTTTTTTATATGCATAATAAAAAATATGCATTAAAACTTGTTC
>CALVZI010000025.1 GCA_944372485.1 uncultured Bacilli bacterium | reverse complement strand
AATTGAAAAAGCTAAAAATAATAAAGTCAATATCAGCTTGATCTAAAACATCTACAATATATACAAATTAATTGTGATCAACAAGAATAAATTGTTTTCTTGTAACATCATCAATATCACCTAATCTAAGAACTCCTAAACATTCATTTTCGTTATTAATAATTGGATAATTACTATATTTAACTTCATTAGCAACTTGTTTTACATAATCAAGTGTATCTTTTTCATTAAAAGTAACTACATCTCTGTTATTTAAAATAGTACTAATATAATTACTTAATCCAATATGTTTAGAAGTTGAGAATGTATCAGATTTTGTACGAATAATATTAACTTTATTATTTTTAGCTTTTTCAATTAATTCATCATCAATTTGTTCATTTCCTGTAATAATTATACATAAAACATTATTATCAATCGCATGATTTAAAACATCATACCTATTTCCCATAATTAGAATAGTTTCATGATTTAAATTAACAGCATTAAAAATGGTTTCTTTACTATATGAAGCAATCATAATATTACCTTTAATTTCTTCATCAAATCTTAATATTTCAGTTCCGTTAATAGTTGATAAAATATTATCATATGAAGTCTTTAAATTATTGATATTTCCACTTATTTGATCTTTAGAAATATCTTTCATTGAAACTATACCTAATAATGTTTTAGTTTCTGTATTAATAATTGGTAAAGTTGTCATACGATTATTCATCATATAATTAAAAGTATCTAGAATTGAAAAATGTGTTGTAATAAAATGATTTCTTAAATAATTAACATCTTTTACCTGAAGTCTTACACTATCTAATCTTTTTGGTTCACGTACATTAAAGTATTTTAATGCGAAAGATGTTTCTTTATTTAATGAACCAAGAGTACAAGGAATTGTATTTTCACCTAATTTATTTTTTAAATAGGATAAAGCAATTGCACTTGTAATACTATCTGTATCAGGTTTTTGATGTCCAAATATATAAATTTTATCCATAACTTCCTCCTTTAAGATGTTAATATTTTAGCACACTTTTTAATATTTTTAAAATTTAATATAATAATTTTATTAGAATATTGGTATAAATTGGTTTAAATAAGCTAAAAATATTTATAGAAAGTGAGGTTTTATGAAAGCAACTGGTGTAATTAGAAGAATTGATGAGCTTGGAAGAATTGTTATACCTAAAGAAATAAGAAAAAATTTAAGAATTAAAGAAGGTGAAAATTTAGAAATATTTGTTGATAAAAATGAGCAAATTATATTAAAAAAATATTCATTAATGAAAAATTTAGATAGTTTTGTGGAAAATTTAGCCGATTCGCTAAATAGTTTGCTAAAAAAGAATATATTAATTACAGATGGTGATATTATTTTAGCAGCTTCTGGTAATTTAAAAAAGGAGTATGAAAAACAAACTATTAGTTCTTATTTAGAAAGAGCTTTAAAAATAAGAGAAAATATTGTTGAGACACATAAAAAAGAAATTAACTTTATCGAAGATAAAAAAGAGAATTGTACTTATACAATTCAATCAATTATTGTTGGAGGGGATGCATATGGTCTTGTTATTGCATTTTCCAATACTGATAACATTTCAAATGAGGATGGTAAAATTATTAAATTGGCTACTACTTTTTTATCAAAATATTTAGAACAATAGTTAATTTTCTTGCACATTAAAATATTGTATGTTATAATTACTTCGTAAAAAACTGTGAAGGAAAGAAAAATAATGGATTTTGTAGAGACTTTGTGGTTGGTGAAAACAAAGATTGAAGTTATTTCGAATGGTTCTGGAGTTTTATTATTGATTTTAGATAATAACGTTTCACGCGTTAAGTGTTAAGGTAATACTTTTGTATTATAAAATAAGGTGGTACCACGTGAAACACGTCCTTAACTGTGAAGTGTTTTTTTCTTTATCAGGAGGAGATATTATGGAAAAGAAAAAATATTATATTTCAACTGCTATTGCTTATACTTCAGGTAAACCTCATATTGGTAATACTTATGAAGTAGTATTAGCTGATGCTATTGCTCGCTTTAAAAGATTTTTAGGTTATGATGTTTATTTTCAAACAGGAACTGATGAGCATGGTGAAAAAATTGAGTTAAAAGCTAAAGAACAAGGTATTGCACCACAAAAATATGTTGATGACATGTCTTTAGAAGTAAGAAGAATATGGGATGTTATGAATACTAGTTATAATAGATTTATTCGTACTTCTAATCCGGCACATAAAGAAATGGTAGCTAAAATATTTAAAAAATTATATGATCAAGGTGATATATATAAAGGAAAGTATGAAGGCTTATATTGTACTCCTTGTGAATCTTTCTTTACTGAAAGTCAATTAGTTGATGGGAAATGTCCGGATTGTGGTCGTGAAGTACATGCTGCAAGTGAAGAAGCATATTTCTTTAGAATGTCTAAATATTCAAAATGGTTAGAAGAATATATTGAAAGTCATCCTAATTTTATTGAACCTGAAAGTCGTAAAAATGAAATTATGAATAATTTTATAAAACCAGGATTACAAGATTTGTGTGTTTCACGTACAAGTTTTTCTTGGGGAATACCTGTTAGTTTTGATGAAAAACATGTAATTTATGTTTGGGTTGATGCTTTAACTAATTATATAACTTTCTTAGGATATGATGTAGACGGTAATAGTAGTGAGCAATTTAATAAATTTTGGCCTGCTGATTTGCACCTAATTGGTAAAGATATCCTTCGTTTTCACACTATCTATTGGCCAATTATGCTTCATGCTTTAGGTCTAGAAATGCCAAAGAAGATATTTGGTCATCCATGGATTTTATATGGTCAAGATAAAATGAGTAAAAGTAAAGGTAATATAATGTATGCGGATGATTTAGTTAATGAATTTGGTGTTGATGCTGTTCGTTACTATTTATTACACGAAATTCCATTTGCTTCTGATGGTACTATTACATATGATTTATTAATTGAACGTATAAACTCTGATTTAGCTAATGTTTTGGGAAATTTAGTAAATAGAACTATTAGTATGTCTAAAAAATATTTTGATGGTGTTGTAATAGAACCTAAAGAAAAAGAAAGTATTGATGATGAATTAATAAATGTTGTTTTAGAAGCAAAAAGTAAAGTAATAGAAAAAATGGATAATTTAAAAGTTGCAGAAGCAATAGATGAAATTTTTGAAATATTTAGAAGAAGTAATAAATATATTGATGAAACTATGCCTTGGGCTCTTGCTAAAGATGAAAGTAAAAAAGATCGTTTAGCTACTGTTTTATATAATTTATTAGAAGCAATTCGTCAAGGAGCAGTATTATTACAAGCATTTTTACCTGATACTTCAAAAGAAATTTTAAGACAACTTAATACAGATAATCATTTCTTAGATTCATTAGATGAATACAATGGAATGGATTATGGAATTAAGTTAAATGATCCAAAACCATTATTTGTTAGAATTGATAAAGAAAAGAAGTTAGAAGAATTAAATTTAAAGTAAAACAAAGTTGAAAAAACTTTGTTTTTTGTATATTTGTGTAAAATGTCGAATTATTTAGATAAAAAAATGTTAAAAAATTATTTCTTTCATGTTATATTAGAGGGGAAGCAGTGCCAATATTATAAGGAGAAAAAATATGAACAATATTAATAGTGCGTGGTATGTTGTTTTTGTTTTTAGTGTTATTGTGCTGTTGTTAATACAAAGTATTTTAGTATCATTTAATATATATGATATAGTTTATTTAATTGGTGTAATTATCTTTTTAATAAGATTTATAATTTTAAAAAAAGATATTATGTTTAAAAAGTAGTTTGGTGATTATATGATAGATACACATTGTCATTTAGATGATTATGAAGATATTTCAAAAATATTAAATAAAATGAATAGTGGATATTTAATAGCTTCTGGTGCAGATCATACTGGAAATATAAAAGTATTAGAATTAATAGAAAAGTTTGATCATATCTATGGAACTATTGGTTTACATCCAGAATTTGCTTCTAATTATACGGAAGAACAAATTTCATTTGTTGAAAAAAATTGTTTAAATGATAAAATTGTGGGAATTGGTGAAATTGGTCTTGATTATCACTATCCTGATATAGATAAAGAAAAACAAAAAGAGTTGTTTATAAAACAATTAGAAATAGCTAAAAAATATAAAAAGACAGTAGTTATTCATAGTCGTGATGCGGCATTGGATACTTTTGAAATATTAGAAAAATATGGAAAAGATTTAAAAATAGTATTACATTGTTATAGCTATAGTCTTGAAATGGCTAAAAGATATAAAACATTGAATGTTAAATTTGGTATTGGTGGAGTAGTTACATTTAAAAATGCTTCAAAATTACAAGAAGTTGTAAAATATTTGGATTTAGAAGATATTTTACTAGAAACAGATAGTCCTTATTTAACACCAGAACCACATCGTGGAGAAAAAAATGAACCATATAATATATATTTTGTCGCAAAAAAAATTAGTGAATTAAAAAATATACCTTTAGAAGTAGTACTAAAGCAAACCTTAACTAACAGTATAAGTCAATTTGACTTAGATATTTAACTATGTTAAAATTATATCAGTTGTAAGTAGTTAGGGGTGCGATATGAACATATATTTACTTGAATTATTAAGTAAAATTGTACGCATTTTATTTGTATCAATGGTTTCATTGTTTAATTCATTTAGTGTTAGTACGACTTCTTTAACAGCTTCAAATACTGTTATAAATAAAAGTTTAAATGCTAATAATAAAGTTGTTGCTCATACAACAACAGTTACTTATAATAGTAAATTACCTTCTAATGTAACACGTGTTATTAGTGAAGGAATTGATGGTGTTGTATATGTTGATGATGAAAATAATGAAAAAGTTCTTAGAGAAATGACACCTGAAGTTGTTGAACAAGGAACTGGAGACCAAGGTGAGTATGTTGGACGTTTATCAGGATATGGTCCTGATTGTCCAGGATGCAGTAAAGTGGGAAATGTTGCATGTTATACACGTGAAGGAACTAAACACAGTTTAAAATACGATGGTATATATTATAATGATTATGAATATGGAGAAGTTCGTATTTTAGCTGCAGCTCGTAATAAGTTCCCATGTGGTACAATCATTCAAGTTGATAATGGTCGTGTGGCTCCTTATTATGCAGTTGTTTTAGATACTGGTGGTTCTATGATTAATGCTTGGAAAAAAGGTACTATTTGGTTAGACTTAGCTTATGCATCTAGTGCTGAAGCTAGATTAGGAAACACATCTGGATCTAATGTTAAATTTAGTGTTCAAAGATGGGGATGGTAATTCTCATCTTTTTTGATATAATATTATATAGAAAGAAGTGATTTTATGTTTTATTCACCAACAAAAATGAGAGGATTATTAGAAAAATACGGGTTTAATTTTAAAAAAAATTTTGGACAAAATTTTATTATAGATGAGAATGTAATAACAAATATCATTGAAAAATCTGGTGTAGATAAAGATACTTTAGTTATAGAAATAGGACCGGGAGCTGGATCTTTAACATATAAATTATCAAAATATGCACAAAATGTTGTTTGTTATGAAATTGATACTAAATTAAAGCCAATATTGGATGAAGTATTAAAAGATTGTAATAATGTTGAGGTAATATTTGAAGATTTTTTAAAGAGTAATGTTTTAGATACTGTACAAAAATACGAGTATAAGAAAATATATGTTGTTGCAAATTTACCATATTATATTACAACTCCTATTATTGTTAAATTAATAGAAGATAAAATACCATTAGAAAAAATTGTTGTAATGGTACAAAAAGAAGTTGGTAATCGTTTTAAAGCAGTGTCAGGAACTAAAGAATATAGTTCTTTAAGTGTTTTCTTAGATTATTATTTTGATGTAAAAAAATTAATTGATGTTAGTAGTAATGTGTTTATGCCAAAACCCAATGTTGATAGTATCGTTGTAGAATTTATTAAACATAATAAATATAATAATGTTATTAATGAAGAATTGTTTTTTAAATTAGTTAGGGATAGTTTTAAACAAAAAAGAAAAACTTTAAGAAATAATTTGAAAGAATATGATTTAAATAAAATTAATGAAGTTTTAATTAAACACGGAAAAGATTTAAGCATAAGAGCAGAAAAACTTACAATTGAAGAATTTATAGAAATGAGTAATGTATTGTGCAAGGACAAATAATTTATAAAGATGGGGAAATTAAAGAGGTATATGGTTATAAAGCTTTTCATAATGGCTTATTAGGGTATAATGACTTTAAATTTGAAGTCGGTAAAAAATATACTTGTGATGATATATTGGCAAAACATAAAGGATTTCACTTTTGTTTGAGGTTAGAAGATACTTTGAGATATTTTTTATATGAAGAAAATATTGAAATTTGTTTAGTTAAGGGGACTGTAAATATTCAAAAATTTGATGATGAATATTTTGGTTATTATGAGTTATTTGTTTGTGATAATTTAGAAATACTGAAAAAGATTTCTAGAGAGGATATTATTGAATATTATAAACATTTAAAAATTAGTAAGTATAATGAGTATAGGTTTTGTAGATTTGTGCGAAATTATCCATTAATAGAAACTGAAAAAAAAGAGTTACAGTTAGATAAAAGAAAAATTAAGTTTATTTATTAAACTTTTTTTTGACATATTTTACTCCAAATATATTTTATAATTTTTTGGGTGATTATATGTTGGAAAGTGTTAATAAATTAATATGGGGACTGGCAATCGCACTTCTTTTGTTTACTGGTATATATTTTAGTATATTGTGTCATTTCCCACAATTTAAATTAAATAAGATATTTAGTTCATTAACTTTGAAAAAAGATAAGGATAATTCTATATCTTCATTTGATTCGTTAATGATGGTTTTAGCTGGACGAATTGGTGTTGGTAGTTTAGCTGGAACTGCGTTGGCAATATTTTATGGTGGTGCTGGAAGTATTTTTTGGATGTGGATAATAACTATTATTGGAGCAATCCACACTTATGCCGAAACAATATTGGGAAATATATATAAAGAAAAAGATTTTAAGAATATTTATAAAGGTGGGCCAATGTATTATATAAAAAATGGATTAAATAATCCTAAGTTAGGTCTTGTTTATGCAATACTAATTTTAATTGCTTATGTTGGAGGTTTTATAGGTATTCAAGCTAATACAATAAATAAATCACTAAATAATATATTTTATATTCCATCAGTACTAGTTGGTATTATAATAGTAATATTTACTGGTATTGTAATATTTGGTGGAATTGAAAGAATATCGAAAATTACTAGTAAGTTAGTACCAATCATGACTTTATTTTATGTTTTTGTTACTTTTTCTATTTTAATTATTAATTATGATAAAATGCCAGTTATTTTGAAAACAATTTTAGTTGAAGCTTTTAATTTTAAATCGTTTGTTGGGGGATTTATTTCAACATTTATAATTGGAATCCAAAGAGGTTTATTTGCAATCGAAGCTGGTCTTGGAACAGGTAGTATCGCATCATCAGTTAGTGAAGAAAAAGATTCTATTAAATTAGGTTTTATTCAAGTACTTGGGGTATATATTACAATGTTTTTAATATGCACTACAACGGCTTTCGTAATTTTATCAACAAATTATATGAATAATAAATTTATTGATATAAATGGAATTGAATTAACACAAACTGCTTTTAATTATTATTTAGGTAATTTTGGTAATTATTTTATATTTATTTGTATTTTGTTATTCTCATTTTCTACAATTTTAACAGGTTATTATTATGGTGAATCTAGTTTAAAATATATTTTGAAAAAAGTTACTAAAAGTTCTTTATTTATATTAAAAATTGTTACATTACTAGTAATTTTTATAGGAACTGTTATGTCACCAACTTTATTATGGAAGATTGTTGATATTCTAGTTGCTTTACTTGCAATTATTAATGTTTACAGTATGTATTCTTTAAAATCTAGTTTTATATATAATAAAAAGGCTAATTGTGGTAAAATGTAATGGGGGAGTATGTATGTTTAATAAAAAATGGGATATTATTTTGAAAGATGAAGTTAAAAAAGATTATTTTAAGAAACTGGGAAAATTTGTTAAAGAAGAATATAAAAATAAAACAATATATCCAGCTTATGATAATATTTTTAATGCTTATCGATATACTGATTATGATAATGTAAAAGTTGTAATTTTAGGTCAAGATCCATATCACGGACCTAATCAAGCACATGGGTTATCTTTTTCAGTTTTAATTGATAAAAGACCTTCATCATTAAATAATATATTTAAAGAATTATATAATGATTTGGGAATTGTTAGAACAAACAATAATTTAAGTGATTGGGCTAAACAAGGGGTAATGTTATTAAATGCGATTATGACAGTTGAAGCAGGACACCCACTTTCACATAAAGATAAAGGTTGGGAAGAATTTACTAATAATACAATAAAAGCTTTAAATGCTCGTGAAAAACCAGTTGTCTTTGTATTATGGGGAAACTTTGCTCGCAGTAAAAAATATTTAATTACTAATCCAAGACATAAAATTATTGAATCTGTTCATCCATCAGGTTTATCAGCTAATCGTGGCTTTTTTGGTAGTAAACCATTTTCCCAAATTAATACGTTTTTAAAAGAAAACGGAATGGAAGAGATAAAGTGGTAATATGAAAGAAGCAATGAATTTTATTAGAAATTTAAATATAAAAAGTGATGAATCTATAGTTGTAGCTGTTAGTGGTGGACCAGATTCTATGGCTTTATTAGATTTATTAATAAAAATACGTAATGAAGCAAAATATAATATTGTATGTGCACATGTTAACCATAATGTACGTGAAGAAAGTAAATATGAATTAGAGTTTGTTAAAGAATATTGTGAAGATAATAATGTTATTTTTGAAAGTTTAGTTGTTGATAAATGGCAAAATGATAATTTTCACGCTTTAGCTAGAAAAGTTAGATATGAATTTTTTGAAAGTTTATTAGAAAAATATAATTCTAAGTATCTTTTTTTAGCTCACCATGGTGATGATTTAATTGAAACAATATTAATGCGTTTAACTAGAGGTTCATCGTTTGCTGGTTATCACGCTTTCTTAGAAATAGAATCTAGGGAAACATATAGTATAATTAGACCACTATTACACTTATCTAAGCAAGAAATAGAAGATTATGATAAAAGCAATAATATAAATTACGTTATTGATAAATCAAACTTTAAAGATAAATATACTAGAAATCGTTATCGTAAATATGTTTTACCATTTTTAAAACAAGAAAATAGTAATGTTATTGAAAAGTTTAAAGAATTTAGTGAAACTATATATGATTATGAAGAGTATATTATGAAAGAAGTTTTAGATTGTTATGATAAAATAGTCATTAATAACATTATAGAACTTGATAATTTAAAAGAATGTGACAAATTAATTCAAATTAAAATACTTGAAAAATGGTTGTTTTGTTCATTAAAAGATAATATAAAGTATATTAGTAAAAATCATATAAATGAAATATTTAAAATTATTACTTCCAATAAACCAAATATTATTCTAAATTTTCCAAATAAAATATATATTATTAAAAACTATAATAAATTAATGATTTCCCATAATTTTTTCACAAATACATCTTATGATTATATTTTAGATGGAGATGTTTTATTACCTAATGGTTATAAAATAACAACAGTAGAAAACTCTTCTAAAAATAGTAATTATGTGTGTTATTTAAATAGTGAAGACATAAGTTTACCTATTCATGTTCGAACTAGAATACCTGGAGATACGATGGAAGTAAAAGGAATGATAGGTAAAAAGAAGGTAAAAAGTATCTTTATTGATGAGAAGATTTCAATGTTTGAAAGGAACCTTTGGCCAATTGTTACTGACAATAATGGTCAAATACTATGGATACCAGGAATAAAGAAATCAAAATTAGATAAAAATAAAGAAAAGTATGATATAATACTTAGGTATCAAAAGGAGGAAACAGATGAAACAAAAGCAAATTAGAAAAAATTTTATTCCATATGTTTTCTTAGCTATTTTTATTGTTAGTGTCTTATTTTTATTCGATACATTAAATAAAAAGGTTAATGTTTTAACATATGATGAATTTATGAAGATGGCCAATGCTGGTGAAGTAACGGAAATTCAAATTGTTCCTAAAAGTCGCGCTAGTGTTTATGAAATAAGAGGTGTTGTAAAAGATTATGCTGAAAATGAAACTTTCTTTGTAAGAGTTCCTCTATCTAATGACATAATGGGCGAGATTATTGAGGTTCAAAAAGAAGAAAAATTTACAATGGATACTGCACCAGATCCTGATTCAAGTACATTTATCTTATTTTTAATTAATGTTTTACCAATGATTATCTTAATTGGTGGTGCTTTCTTCTTTATTACTAGACAAATGAGTTCTGCTGGAAAATCAATGGATTTTGGTAAGAGTAGAGCTAAGTTAAATCCTGATAGTAATAAAGTAACATTTAAAGATGTTGCTGGTTTAGACGAAGAAAAAGAAGAAGTTCAAGAATTAATTGATTTCTTAAAAAGCCCTAAGAAATTTCAACGTTTAGGAGCTCGTATTCCTAAAGGAGTACTTTTAGTAGGTCCTCCTGGTACTGGTAAAACTTTACTTGCTAAAGCAGTTGCTGGTGAAGCTAACGTTCCTTTCTACTTTATAAGTGGGTCTGACTTTGTTGAATTATTTGTTGGTGTCGGAGCTAGTCGTGTGCGTGATATGTTTAAACAAGCAAAACATAATGCGCCATGTCTAATCTTTATTGATGAAATAGATGCAGTAGGTCGTCAACGTGGAAGTGGTATTGGTGGTGGACACGATGAACGTGAACAAACTCTTAACCAATTACTTACTGAAATGGATGGTTTTGGAGCAAACGAAGGAATAATTATTATTGCTGCTACTAATAGACCTGATGTATTAGATCCAGCATTACTTCGTCCAGGACGTTTTGACCGTCAAGTAACAGTTAATTTACCGGATAAAAAAGGAAGAGAAGAAATTTTAGGAGTTCATGCTCGTAATAAAATTTTTGAAGATGGTATATCTCTATCTAATATAGCTGCAAGAACAGTTGGATTTAGTGGAGCTGATTTAGAAAACTTATTAAATAAAGCTGCATTACTTGCTGTTCGTCGTAATAAAGCTGCTATTGGAATGGAAGAATTAGATGAAGCACATGATCGTGTTATTATGGGACCAGCTAAAAAATCTCATAAATATACTGAACATGAAAAGAAAGTTGTTGCTTATCACGAAGCTGGTCATGCTGTATTAGGATTACGCTTAAGTGGAGCAAATGAAGTGCAAAAAATAACAATTATTCCTCGTGGTAATGCTGGGGGTTATAATTTAATGTTACCAAAGGAAGAAACTTATTTATCAACTAAAACAGAATTGTTAGAAACAATTAGTGGTTTACTTGCTGGTCGTGTTGCTGAAGAAACAGTATTTGGTGAAATTACAACAGGAGCTCATAATGACTTTGAGAAAGCTACTAAAATAGCTCGTAGTATGGTTACTGAATATGGTATGAGTGATTTAGGACCAGTTCAATTTGAACATCAAGAATCTAGCGTATTCTTAGGTCGTGATTATAATAAGAGTCGTAATTTTTCAGGTCAGGTTGCTTTTGAAATTGACCAAGAACAAAGAAAAATTATTAATGAATGTTACGAAATAACTAAAAAGATTATTAATGAAAATCGTGATTTACTAGATTTAATTGCTAAAACTTTATTGAAGTATGAAACAATTACAAAAGAACAAATTGAATATTTAGTAAAACATGGTCATATGCCAAAAGAAGAAGTCAATGATGAATCTGTTAAAGCTACAACCTTATCAGATTTAACAGTTGAAGAGTTAAAAGATTTAGCTCAAGAAAGAAAAATTAAAGGTTATAATAAAATGAACAAGGATGAACTTGTTAAAGCTTTAGAAGAAGAATAATGCTTCTTCTTTTTTTGTGGGAAATTATAAATTAATTTTTAATGTTAATAATTAATATTAATAATTTTTTTAAGTCTTTTTTAGAATTTGTAGATTTCTAATCTAATTTATGATAAAATGAATTATAGGTACCAAAAGGAGAAGTGAGAGTATGGGAAAAGTAATAGCTTTAGTTAATCAAAAAGGTGGAGTTGGTAAAACAACATCAAGTATAAATCTTGCTGCTTCTTTAGGTGTACTTCATAAAAAAGTTTTATTAGTTGATTTAGACCCTCAAGGTAATGCTAGTACGGGGTTAGGAATTAATAAATCAGATTTTGATAAAAGTATTTATGATTTATTAATTGATAAAGCAGAACTAAAAGATGTTGTTATAAAAACTAAATTTTCTAATTTATATGTTATTCCAGCAACTATTAATTTAGCTGGTGCCGACATTGAATTAATGGAAATGAGTCATGTTGATGAGAATTTAGATACTAGAAGACAATTAAAAAAATATTTAGATATAACTAAAGATATGTTTGATTACATAATAATTGATTGCCCACCATCACTTGGGATTTTAACTACAAATGCTTTAACAGCAGCTGATTCTGTTATTATTCCTGTACAGTGTGAGTTTTTTGCCCTTGAAGGTATTATGCAGTTATTAAATACAATTATGTTGGCTCAAAAGAATTTAAATCCTGATCTAGATATTGAAGGTGTATTACTAACAATGTTAGATTCAAGAACTAATTTAGGTTTGGAAGTTGTTGAAGATGTAAAAAGTTATTTTAAAGAGCGTGTGTATGATACAATAATTCCAAGATTAGTTAGACTTTCAGAAGCACCAAGTCATGGAAAACCAATTATTGCATATGATCCACAAAGTCGAGGTACAGAAGCATATATTAATTTAGCTAAGGAAGTGATTGAACGTAATGGAGAATAAAAAGAGAGCGTTAGGTAGAGGATTAGAACAGTTATTTAACACAGATAATTTAAACATGGAACACATCGAAAAACAAATTTATGAGGAAACATCAAAAGAAGAAATAGTTGAATTAAATTTAAAAGAATTAAGACCAAATCCATATCAACCAAGACAAGTTTTTGATGAGGATGCATTAAAAGAATTATCTTCTTCAATTAAAGAACATGGAGTTTTTCAACCAATAATAGTAAAAAAGAGTATTAAAGGCTATGATATTATTGCCGGTGAAAGACGTTTTAGAGCTTCAAAATTAGCTGGTCTTGAAAAAATACCAGCAATTATAAGAGATTTTACTGATGAACAAATGATGGAAATAGCTTTACTTGAAAATTTACAACGTGAAAATTTAAATGCTATAGAAGAAGCAAAAGCTTACCAATCATTAATAAAAAATTTAAATTTGACTCAAGATAGTTTAAGTAAAAGAGTTGGTAAAAGTCGTAGTCATATTACAAATATGTTAGGATTATTAAGATTGCCAAATGAAGTTCAAAAATTAATTAATGATAAAAAACTTTCTATGGGACATGCACGTGTTTTATCAAAGTTGGAAAATAATGATCAAATTATTGAACTTGCAAATAAAATTGTTGAAGAAGGAAAATCTGTTCGTGAAGCAGAGCTTATGACTCATGATTCTTCAATTCCTCATAAAGTTAAAATTGTACGTAGAAAAACAACATTACCAGAATATAAATATGTTGAAGAACTTTTACATGACAAATTAGATACTAAGGTTAAAATTAAAGAGAAAAAAATTGAAATATCATTTACAAATAATGCTGATTTAAATAGAATTTTAGAAATTTTACAGGTAAAAGAATAGGTGATTAATAATGGTTAAAGTAGAAGATATTATTAGTACTATTTTTGTTAAAGAGTTAATTCCTCCACTTTTCATTATTGGTGGTGGTATAGTTGCCTATGTTTTAGGTAGTAAGTTAATAAAAAGAGTTTTTCGAATTAATATTATTAAAACTGATAGAAGAAAAACAAAAACACTTGCAACTTTAACGACAAATGTTTTTAAATATTTTATTATTTTAGTATGTGCTTTAATGTTACTTGATCAATTAGGGTTTGATACAAAAACTTTAATTGCTTCATTAGGGGTAGTTGGAGTTGTTGCCGGCCTTGCAATGCAAGATACTTTAAAAGATTTCGTTTCAGGAGTTTTTATTTTAACGGAAGATCAATATAAAGTTGGAGATACAGTTAAAATTAGTGGATTTATGGGTGAAGTTATTTATTTAGGCATGAAAACAACTAAAATTCAAGCTTATACTGGTGAAGTAAAAATTATTTCTAATCGTACAATTGATAGTGTAATAAATTATAGTTTAGATTTTTCTCTTGCTATTGTTGATTTATTAGTTTCTTATAAAGAAGATATAGATAAAGTTACAAAATATATTGAAGATATAAGCGTTGATTTATCAAATAATTTATCTGATACAATTGCTCCTGTCGAATTATGGGGTGTAGATGGGCTTGAAGATAGTGGAGTTCGTTTTCGTGTAGTTGTTAAATGTTTACCAATGAAACATTATGCTGTGCAAAGAGAAATGCGTAAAACTTTTAAAAATCGTTTAGAAAAACAAGGTATAAAAATAACTTATCCTCATATGGTGATTGAAAATGAAAAATGATTATAAATTAGGCTCAATAGTTGTTATGAAAAAACAGCATCCATGTGGAACAAATGAATGGGAAATTGTTAGAGTTGGTGCCGATATAAAGATAAAATGCCTTAATTGTGGACGAACAATTTTACTTCCACGAATTGAATTTAATAAAAAATTAAAAAAAGTTATTAAATTGTAGGAGGTTATATGAAAAAAAAGAAAATTTTTAATAAAAATAAAAGATATTTAAGTCCAAGTGTTGTATTATTTATAATTACTTTTATTATTGTTATTATAAGTACAGTTTTTTCTTTATTAGAGATAGATGCTAGTATTACTGAAGTAAATAATAATACGTTGGAAACGTCACTAGTTACAATGAATAACATCTTAACCACTAAAGGTTTCAAAAATTTCTTTAGCAATGTTATTGAAAATTTTGCAAACTATAAAGCTTTATTTTATTTAATTATATCTTTGATGGGAATAGGAATGTTAGATAAAAGTGGCTTACTTTGTAATTTATTAAAACCTTTTAAAGGAATAAAAAATTCAATAAGTACTTTTTTAATTCTATTACTTAGTATTTTGTTAGCATCTCTAGGTGATGCGGGATATTGTATTGCTATACCATTAAGTGCAATTATTTATAAATATTTAAATAGAAATCCTATGGTTGGTATTATAACTAGTTTTTTAGGAGTATCTATATGTTATGGAACATCTTTTATTTATAATAATAATAATTTATTAATAGGAAAATTAATGGAATCTGCTGCTCGAGTTGAAGTTGATAAAAATTTTTCATTTGAAATTTATTCTAATTTATTTATAAATATAGGAGCTGTTCTATTATTTTCAATCTTAGGAACATTAATTATAGAAAAATTCTTAGCTCCTAAATTTACTAGAAAAAATAAATGTGAAATAGAAGAAGTAAAAACAAATAAAAAAGCATCTTTCTTTACTTTTATTACATTTATTCTAAGTTTGTTTTTGATTGTTTATGGATTAATACCAGGATATCCTTTATCTGGATTACTACTTAATAATGATGCAAGTGGTTATATTGAACAAGTTTGGGGTAATGGATCACTTTTTAAAGAAGGAATAACATTTATTATAAGCTTAATATTTATTGTTATAAGTAGTGTCTATGCTATCTTGTCTAAAAAGATAAATAACTCTCAAGAGTTTAGTGAATCATTAACTTTTGGATTAAAAGGTATTGAAAAAATATTAGTATTAATGTTTATTGTTTCACAATTAATAGGAATTATAGAGTGGACACATATAGATCAAGTGATTGCGGGAAATTTAATTGAATTTTTAAGCGTTTTACAATTCTCTGGATTCCCATTAATTATCTTATTTTTCTTTATTGTATTTGTTATTGGTATTATTATTCCATCAACTATTACAAAGTGGAATATTACAGCTCCATTAATAATTCCGTTATTTATGCGTTCTAATATTGCTCCTGAATTTACAACTTTTGTATTTAGTGCTGCCGATGGAATTTCTAAGTGTTTTACACCTATTAATAGTGGGTTTATAATAATGCTAGGCTTTTTAAATAAATATAATCAAGAAGATACAAGTGTTACATTATTTGGTACTTATAATAAAATTCGTTCCACAATTTTATTGCTTTTATTAGTTTGGTTATTAATTATTACTGGTTGGTTTTTAATTGGATTACCACTAGGTAGTGGAGTATATCCAACATTATAAAGACAAAATACTTGTCTTTTTTTTTACACTTTTACAATTTTTTTAAATAATTTTATATATTATTTTTTATTTGTTAGGTATATATTTATTGGTATAAAAAAGTAATATTTTTATAAAATAATTGCTTTTTATTAAAATGTATATCAAACATAATTGAATAAAAAAAAATTATTTGCTATAATAAATTCGTTTAAAGTTTTAGAAAGAGTGATTTTATGAGTTTAAGAGCAGGAATAGTAGGATTACCAAATGTTGGTAAATCAACTTTATTTAATGCAATAACAAATCAAAAGATATTAGCTGCTAATTATCCTTTTGCTACAATTGAACCAAATGTAGGAGTAGTAATTGTACCAGATAAACGTTTAGACTTTTTAAATGACTTATATAAACCAAAATCATTAGTTCCTACTTCTTTTGAATTTACGGATATAGCTGGGCTGGTTAAAGGAGCATCATCAGGTGAAGGGTTAGGAAATAAATTTTTATCTCATATACGTGAAGTTGATGCTATTGTAGAAGTAGTAAGATGTTTTGAAAATGGTAATATTACTCATGTTGAAGGAGAAGTTAATCCAATTAGAGATATAGAAATTATAGGTTTAGAACTAATTTTTGCTGATTTAGAAATAATTGAAAATAGATTAAATCGTATTGGAAAAAAGGCAAAAATGTCAAATGATAAAGAAACAAAAAAAGAAGTAGAATTATTAGAAAAGATAAAATCAACTTTACTTAATAACAAAGCAGTGAGAAGTTTAGAATTAAATGAAGATGAAATAAAGATTTTAAAACCTTTTTGTTTATTAACACAAAAGCCAATTATTTATGTTGCTAATATTAATGATGACGAATTATCTAAGGAAGATAACAAATATGTAAAAGCTGTTAAGGAGTATGCTTCTAATGAAGGATCAGAAGTTATTGTTGTTTGTGCTAAAATAGAAGAAGAATTAAGTGAACTTAATAGTGAAGATAAAAAAGAATTTTTAAATGATTTAGGAATTACTGAAAGCGGTTTAGATAAATTAGTTCGTGCTACTTATGATTTATTAGGTCTTGCAACATATTTTACAAGTGGTGTTGACGAAGTAAGAGCTTGGACTTTTAAAAAAGGCATGAAAGCACCAGCTTGCGCTGGAATAATTCATACTGATTTTGAACGTGGATTTATTAAAGCTGAAGTAATGAGTTTTGCTGATTTAAAAGAACTTGGTAGTGAACTTAAAGTAAAGGAAGCTGGTAAGTTACGTTTAGAAGGTAAAGAATATTTAATGCAAGATGGAGATATTTGCTTATTTAGATTTAATGTATAACAGTAAAAATTACTGTTTTTTTTTATAAAAATTGTACAAACTATAATGAGGTGACTTTTATATGTTTTATATAAATTGTTTTTTACTATATTCTATTCTAGGATTTTTATTAGAAACTATTGCAGCATTTATAATGAAAAGTGGTTTTAAAAGCGGAATATTATATGGACCTTGGACTCCTGTTTATGGAATAGGTGCAATTTTAACTATAATTATTTCAGAATATTTTTTTAAACATTTGCATTTAAAGATTTGGCAAGAGACAATCATAGTGTTTATAATTATAACTTTAGTTTTAACATTTATTGAATGGCTTGGTGGTATTGGTATAGAATTTTTGTTTAAAAAAAGTTTTTGGGATTATAGTGATGATCCTACATCAATCGGAAAATATATATCAATTAGAATGAGTCTAATATGGGGTGTAGGAGCAATACTTTTTATTTATTTTTTAAATCCAATATTAAAAAATTTTATAGGTAAAATTCCTTCCTTTTTTACATATACTTTACTAGTGTTATTTAGTATTGATTTTATAATAACATTTATTAATAGATTAAAATTATAATTTTTTAACATATATTATTCTAGAAAAAGTAACATTTTTCAAAAATAGTGTTTACAAAAATATTTTTGTTTGTTATAATCTATTACGAGTATTAATTTACTCCTTGCTTTCTTGTGAAAGCCGATTAGACCAAAGGGAGGAGGATAAACATGAAAAATTATGAAATTATGTTTATTGTAAAACCAACTTTAAATGAAGAAGAAGTTAATAAAGTAGTAACTAATTTTGCAAATGTTATTACTAATAATGGTGCTACAGTAACAGAAAATAAAGCTATGGGGCAAAGAGAATTAGCTTACTCTATTAAAAAATTTAATAGTGGTTATTACTTCTTATTTACTATTGAAGCAGATAACGATAAAGCTGTAAAAGAATTTGATCGTTTAGCTTTAATTAGTGATGATGTAATTCGTCATTTAATTACAAAAATAGAAAAATAAGAAGGTGATTTATGAATCGAGTTGTTTTAATTGGAAGATTAACTGCTAAACCAGAATTACGTTATACTGGATCTAATTTACCGTTTACAAGATTTAGTATAGCTGTTAATAGAAATTTTACAAATGCTCAAGGGCAAAGAGAAGCTGATTTTATTAATATTGTTGTTTGGCGTAAACAAGCTGAGAATGTTTGTAACTTCTTAAATAAAGGTAGTTTAGTAGCTATTGAAGGAAGAATTCAAACAGGAAGTTATGATGCACAAGATGGTAGTAAAAGATATACTACCGAAGTAGTTGCTGATTCAGTTCAATTTTTAGAGACAAAAGGACAAAGAGAAGCATTCAATAATAATGATACTAATAGTTCTAATAACATGAGTCCATATGATTATCAAAATGAAATGAATACTTCAAATAATAGCTTTACAAATAATGTAACTGTTAATGATGATCCTTTTGCTGATTTTGGCGATACTGTTTCAATTGATGATAACTTCTTAGATTAGAAGGAGGTATAAAAATGGCAGAATTTTATAGAAAAAAACGTAAAAAATGTTTATTATGTGAAAAAGGCGAAGATTTCGTTAATTATAAAAATGTTGATGTTATAAAAAAATTTGTTAGTCCTGATAAAGGAAAAATTTCAAATAGAAGACATACAGGTACATGTCAAAAACATCAAAGAATTGTAGCTCGCGAAGTAAAAAAAGCTCGTTTTATGGCTTTAATTCCATTTGTTAAATAATTTAGGTAGTAAACAATACTACCTTTTTATTTTCCTCTCGATTTGACAAATGAAAAAAAATAGTGTAATATACCTATCACGCCGTTGAAAAGGGGGGGATAATATGTATTCAATTTTACAATTAAATGCAATGATGCAACATTATGTTGGTAATAAAAAGGGGAAGGTAGTTAAGTTTTCATATGAAAAGGGTGTAATTGAATTAGTTATTAAAGATGAAAAAAGAATTTTTAAAGAAAGACTTCATGGTAAAAGTTTTGTTGATCTTTTAAATAAGTTTAGTCCATCTGGTTATAAACGCTTTAGGGATGGTAGACAATTTGCACAATATTATGAAAATTTATTAAAACTATATTTTATGCAAAAGCAGTATAATGTTAATTTTGATGATTATCAAACTAAATATGTTGAATCAGATTCAGTTTTATTAAATAATACAAAAAAACCAGATTTATTAATTATGAATAAAGATGATTATAAAATTTACAAAAAAATTTATAAAAAATAATATTTTATGATAAGAATTTAATAATAATTTATGTTATAACAATATCATTTTATTATCAATTTATTCGATAAAAAATTAATATATTGTTAAGAAAATAAAAAGGAAAAGGAGAGATATAAATGAAAAAAAATACATTATTTATTAATGAAGCAGGTGTTTTAGCAGTTAGTAAGGGAGCAAATGATAAAAAAAGCTCATTCTATAAACTAACAAAAGACCCAAATGGAAATTATGGTATTAAACAAAATGAAAATGCTACTAAAGTAAATCAAGAAAATGTAAAAGAAATTCATGAACTAATTAAAAAATTAGGAAGATAAAAAAGCACTAAAAATGATTTTAGTGCTTTTTTATTAAAAATTCAAGTAAAGTTTCAGGAGTTTTTTCATTATATATTATGTCATATACAATTTCTATTATTGGCATAGATATATTTTTACTTTTACTAAAATTATATACAGAATCAAGAGTATATAATCCTTCAATTGTTGTATTATCTTTATATTCTTTTATAGTATTTATGTCGGCTTTTTCACCAATTAATTTACCAAATACAAAATTTCTACTTTTTGGACTAGTACATGTTAGTAATAAATCTCCAAATCCAGCGAAAGACATAATTGTTTTTTTCTTTCCACCAAAAATTTCTAGTAATTCAGAAACATCATGTAATGATTCAGTAATAAACATTGCTTTTGTTGACTCTGGTAATTTCATTCCATCAATCATACCAGCAGCTAAAGCAATAACATTTTTTATAGATCCACAAAATTCAACACCTGTAATATCGTTAGTAGTTCTTAATTTTAAGAAATCATTACAAAATGCTTTTTTTATAATATCGCTTGTTTCCAAATTTTTAGTACCAAGTGCTAAACCTACAGTAACACCATTAATCATATCTATTGCAAATGTAGGACCTGAAATAGCTGCGATTTTGTCAGTTTGAAGTTCATTATATAATATTTCATGTCCAAAGCGACAAGTATTATTTTCCATACCTTTAGTTGCAATACAAATATGTTGTTCATTAATAAATGGTTTCATTTGTTTAGCAACACCACTTAAAAATTTAGCTGGTACAGCAATAACAATTAAATCTTTTTCATTACAAACTTTTTCTAAGTTATTTGTTATTTTGATTGTGTCAGGTAATGTATAATCTTGTAACTTTCTTACCTTTTTTATTGTAATTAATTCATTATATTCAGTGTCAATAGGTGTCCATACTTCAACTTCACCAAGATTTTTATTAATTACACTTGCTAAAGCTATTCCATAGGCTCCAGCTCCTAAAATACCAACTTTCATAAAATCACCTCAAAACATACCCATTTTATCACAATTTTTCTTTTTTTTTCAATAATATAATTTGTTTGTTTACAAATCGCTTAATTTGACAAAAATTTAAAAATATAATAGAATACACACTAATATTCGATGTTTACTTTACACTTTAATATAAATTTGAATACTTTTATTTCCTTTTTTATGTTATACTTAAAGTATATTAGTTACTAGAAAAAGAATACATATTTTCTATTAGGGATTTGGATACTGCGAACTAATGAGAAAATAGAAACAGCATCTGAGTTAGAAGAAAAGTGACTACTAATAAGAGAAACAGTCTTTCTGAGCAAACACCATAAAGGGTTACAGGAGTTGAATGAATAAAATCTCAGTCAAAAATATTTCAATAATATTTTAACACTAGAGTATCATAACCAATAAATAAATTTGTTAGTTAAAAACTAACTAGAAAGAATAATAAATTGTAAGTTAAAATAACTTACAAAATATATTATACGAGGAGTTGAATTTATGAATTATGTTGAAGGTGATATATTTGAATATGATAATTTTGACTATGTCACTATGGCTTCGTTAAACTATGAAGGAAATACTTATATTTGTGGTATGGTAGTTGTAGATGGTGAAAATACAACTGATATTGCAGCTTTTTTTAAAGTTACGAATGATGGTTTGGAGATAGTTGTAGATGGATTTATGCAAAATTTATTGAATTTAAAGTTTCAAAAGGTTTTAGGAGATAAGATAAATCAAATATTAAGTGAAGTAAATGATAGTGATTAGTAATTGGGGGGAATCAAAATGAAAACAAAAAATGAAATAATTGCTGATGTTGATGAACTGTTGAAATTGGATGAAATAAATGTAAAAGATTTTAAATCAATCAAATCCAATTTAAATAATCTAAGTGATGTAGATAAAAATGAAGTAATTGAATATTTTATTCAAAAATTATATCCAATTGAGGATATAAAGAATTTTTATTTACGTTATTCTGAACATATTAATGATCGAATTTTTGAGGCTATACAAGATTTTAAAAATATAACTGGTTATTCTGATTCTGAAATAAAAGAATTTTTTAATAATGCCGGAATTGAAGAAGAGAATATAAAACAAATGGTAGAGAAAGACCTTGATTTGGAATTAATAGAAATCAAAGAAAAGGCAAATGAAGAAGGAATAAGTCTTGAAGAATGGTTGGAAAATGATGTCCAAAGATTAGAAGCAGAAAGAGACGAAAAACTAGCTGAAATTGATAAACAAATTGAGGAAGTAGAGAATAATTTAGAGAATACAAATGTTAAGTTGTCTGATTATATTGAGGATACGATAAATAAGTTGAAACAAGAACAAAATGATATTGTTGCAAAATCTGGAGAATATCTAAGCGACGAGGATGAAATAAGATTTCATGAAATAAATGCTAAAATTGATAATTTAAAAAGTCTTTCAAATAATTACGATAATTTGGGTGTGGATAATATAGATGATGAAATAAATAAGTTAAAACAAGAACTAAATTACATTGTAAACAAATCTGAAAAATATTCAATCAAAAAATCTTTTAAAAGATTACATGAAATAAATGATTTGATAATTTTTTTAAATCTAAGTAAAACGTTTTTAAATGAAAAAAACAAAGAAAATATATCTGCAAATTATGAAAAATATGTATCTGAACTAAAAAACAAAGTAAACACATTAAAGAAAGAACAAAATGATATAGTTGCAAAATCTGGAGGATATCCAAGTGAAGAAGATGAAAAAAGATATCATGAAATTAATTCATTAATTAGTAATATTAACAAAAGAATAGAATTTGTTGAAGCTAACAAAGATTTGAATCAAAAAGATCTTGCTGAAAAAATAGAAAAATTATTAAGTGAGCAAAGAGATATAGTTGCAAAATCTGGAGGATATCCAAGTGAAGAGGATGAAAAAAGATTTCATGAAATAAATGAGACGGTAAATTTTTTAAAGGAATTACAGGAAAATAAGTTTGGAAAAGATAAAAAAGGTGTTAATAAAAACGTAAATGAATTAAAAAATGAAAGAAAAAAAGTAAAACGTAAATACGATACTTTAATCGCAAAACGAAAAAAACAATTGGAAAAATTAAAAAAGAAACATAAAAATGGTTACAAAAAAGGAAATAGAAAAGATTTAGTTGCTAAATCTTTGGCTGGACTTGCAGGATTCGGTGTTGGACTTGCTTTATCATCTACACCTGGGGTTGGTCAAATTAGAATGACCATTGCAACAGCTAAGTTAATACAATCTGGAGTAAAAGTATGGACTAAGAAATATCCAGAAGGAAAAATTTCTAAAATTTCATCAAAATTGAGTGATAAGACACAAAGATTTGGTGAAAAGCATCCTAGAATTGCTTCAGCATATAAAAAAGCTAAGAAAATTATGGAAAAAGATAAAGTACAATGGTTTGTTAATGGTGTTTCTGCAGGTTATATAACTGGAAACATTATTGAAATGACTACTGGAAAAACAGTAGGTGAGCATTTATTTTCAAGCGATGATACAAAAGATGTTGCTAGTGTGGCAAAAGGAACGACTCAGACAACTCCACCTGATACATCAGCGACTCCTGATGTTCCTTCTAATACTCCAACTGATATAAATGTTACACCAGGTCAAAATTATGACTTAAGTGGTTTATCTCAAGGATTAGTTTCTGCTGATTCACAAGATTATGTAAATATTTTGGGACAATATAGTAAAGATGCTATTGTTGATAAATTTCATACTTTACCAAATGGAGAGGTAATGGTTCATTTTAAAAGTGCACTTGATGGACAAGGGCTTGCGTGGTATAAACTTGCTGATATAAAAGAATATTTAGCACAAGGTGCCGAAGTAGTCGAAAATGTTTCGAAAAATTTATAAAGGGGATACAAATGTTAAAAGATAGAATTATAGAACTTGATGGAAATAAGTCATATTATGTTTATGAGGAAGTAGATTATAATAATAAAAAATATATACTTACTTCTGAATGTGATGTTACTAAAGATTTAATAAATGATGAAGAATATTTAGTGATGGAAGTTGTATTAGAAGATAGTGATTTGCATATAAAACAATTAAAAGATGATAATTTAGCAAAAACTATTACTACTTTATTACTAAGTAAAATGCGAGACGAAAAAGGTGCTTAATAAAAGTATCTTTTTTTGTAATGAAAAATAAAGATATAAACATTAAAAAAATCGTGAATTAAAAAAGTAAATTCCAGTTTCATAAAGTGAAATGGAAATGTAAGAAAAACGTCCATATTATGGACGTTTTTGAGTGTTTGATTAATTTGAAATTTTATAAAAATTAGTGTAATATATAGAATGTATTAGAAATTTTTCCACGCCAAAAACACA
>CALVZI010000024.1 GCA_944372485.1 uncultured Bacilli bacterium | reverse complement strand
CAGCTGATGAAAATCATCCATATGGCCATGGTAATATAGAATATTTGACAAGTATAGGTATTTCAATAGGAGTAATTATAGTAGGTATTTCAATAATATATGAAGCAATTACTAGAAATGTTGTTATACCAAGTATACTTGTAATATTAGTAAGTATATTTACGATTATAGCTAAATATCTTCTTGCAAGTTTTATTTTAAGAAAAGGGAAACAATATAATAACCATATTTTAATTGCTAGTGCTAAAGAAAGTAATATGGATGTAATAAGTTCAGTTGTTGTATTAATCTCATCCATTCTAATTCAATTTTCAAATCAAGTACCAATATTAAAATATAGCGATAAAGTTTCTATGTTTATAATAGGTATATTTATAGTAATAGTTGGTATTAGTATTTTAAAAGAAAATATTAGTTTAATACTAGGTAAACAAGTAGATGATGAAGAAATGAAAAATAATATAGAAAATATATTATTAAAACATGAAAAAGTTCATGAAGTAATAAGATTTATTTTAATAAAGTTTGGTCCACATTATAAATTTAGTTGTACATTAAAAATGGAAGAAGATTTATCATTAAAAGAAGCACATGAAATAACTGAAGAATTAGAAAAAGAAATAAAAGAATATAATAAAGATATTAATTATATAAATATTCATATGGAACCAAAAGAAGTTAATTGACAAACATTTAAAATGTGTGATAAAATATCTTCATAAAACGAAGAAGGAACTAAGTAATAAATAATTATTACGTAGAGAGTCTATGGTTGGTGAAAATAGATAAATAATATTTATGAAATCTACTCCTGAGTGAAATGCAAACATTTCCGGTTAATACCATTATATTAATAAAGTAATTTTAAGGATAGTACCGAAATTTTGTGCTCCTTTGGTACTATCTTTTTTTGTTAGGAGGATTGTTATGGAACATTGGAAAGAATATTTTACAGATATAGAAATTGAAATATTAAAAAAAACAAATAATTTATATGATAAAGCATATTATATTGTTCGAAGAGTATTTTTGAATGTAAAAGATAAAGGTGGCAATCCATATTTAAAACACTTACTTTATGTCTCGAATAGTGTATCGGGTAGAAATGCTAAAGTTATTGGATTACTACATGATATAATTGAAGATACAATAATTACTAGTGAAGATTTATTATTAATGAATTTTCCTAAGAATATTGTTGATAGTGTTTTGATTGTTACAAGAAAAAGTGATGAAAGTTATGATGAATTTATTGAAAGAATTATTCAAAGTAAAAATAAAGATGCTTTAATGGTAAAAAAATCTGATATAGAAAATAATATGGATTTGAGTAGAATAGGAACTGTTTCTAAACAAGATTTAGATAGAGTTGAAAATAAATATAAATCTAATTATAACAAAATATTAGAGGTTATTAGAAAGGGTTAAAAATATGATTAAAGAGCACGATAAGTATAGACATTTTAAAGGAAATGTTATAGAAGTTATTTGTGTAGGGAAAAATACTGAAACCTTAGAAAAAATGGTTGTCTATAAACATGATGGAAATGTTTGGATAAGACCACTTTCGATGTTTGAAAGTAAAGAAGATGTAAGTGGTAGACCAGATAATATAACTGGTCAAAAATATAGATTTGAAAAAATAGAGGAGGAATAATATGATAGATATTAAATTAATAAGAGAAAACAAAGATTTAGTTAAAGAAAATATTAAAAAGAAATTTCAAGATCAAAAATTACCTTTAGTTGATGAAGTTTATGATTTGGATTTAGAATTTCGTAAAGTAAAACAAGAAGGAGATGAACTTCGTTCTTTAAAAAATACTAAGAGTAGTGAAATTGGTAATTTAATGCGTGAAGGTAAAAAAGATGAAGCTTTAAAAATTAAAGAAGAAGTTGCTGGTTATGGAACTAAGATTGATGAACTTGGAAAGAAAGAAGAAGAATTAAGTTTAGAAATCAAAAAACGTATGATGGTTATTCCAAATATTATAGATGATAGTGTTCCAGTTGGAAAAGATGATAGTGAAAATGTTGAAATTGAAAAATTTGGAGATCCATTTGTACCTGAGTATGAAATACCATACCACGCTGATATAATTGAAAAATTAAATGGTTTAGATAAAGTAAGTAGTGGACGTACTAGTGGAAATGGTTTCTATTATTTAATGGGAGATATTGCTAGACTTTCTAGTGCTATGTTAAGTTATGCTCGTGACTTTATGATTGATAAAGGATTTACTTATTGTATTCCACCATTTATGATTCGTAGTGATGTTGTAACTGGAGTTATGAGTTTTGATGAAATGGATGCCATGATGTATAAAAGTGAAGGTGAAGATTTATATTTAATTGGAACTAGTGAACATTCTATGATTGGTAAATTTAAAGATCAAATTGTTAAAGAAAGTGATCTTCCAATTACAATGACTTCATATTCACCATGTTTCCGTAAAGAAGTAGGAGCTCATGGTATTGAAGAACGTGGAATTTATCGTGTTCACCAATTTGAAAAACAAGAAATGATTGTTTTATGTAAACCAGAAGAAGCAATGGATTGGTACAATAAAATGTGGTCTTATACTGTTGAGTTATTTAGAAATATGGATATTCCTGTTCGTACTTTAGAATGTTGTAGTGGTGATTTAGCTGATTTAAAAGTAAAATCTTGCGATGTTGAAGCATGGAGTCCAAGACAAAAGAAATATTTGGAAGTTGGTTCTGGTTCAACTCTAGGAGATGCTCAAGCTAGACGTTTAGGAATTCGTACTAAAGGTGAGAATGGAACATATTATGTAAGTACTCTTAACAATACAGTTTTAGCTTCTACACGTGCTTTAATTGCTTTAATTGAAAACAATTATAATGAAGATGGAACCGTTAATATTCCAAAAGTATTACAACCTTATATGGGTGGTAAAGAAAAAATTGGTGATTAAGGTGAATGGAAAAAATATTGATAAATATAAAATTACTTTAATATATGGACAGGATGATGTAAATCATAATATGATTGATGGAAACATTCAGTGTTTTGGAAATATGAAAGATATTGATGAAATGCATATAATAAATTATATTGATGTTATAAAGAACCATTTTAGCGATGTTAATTTGTTAAGTAAGATAATACTACTAAAGATATAAAAAGACATGGTAAAACTGGTGTGTTTGTTATGCCTGATGAATTAATAGAAAAACAAATGCAATCATTATTATTGTTAACAAAAAAATATAGAAGATTTTAAGATTCAAATATGTTATAATCTAGAATTAAATGAAGGAATTATTGAATCAAAAATAATTTCCAATAATGGAATAGATAAAAAACACCATATGAATTAATGTCTCATTATATTGAAAATATTTGTGTAAAAGGAAAAAGCTTATAGTTTTTTCTTTTTTATGTTATACTATTTTCGAGGTGAATTATATGCCAGAATTGCCAGAAGTAGAAACTGTTAAAGAAACATTAAAAAGAATAGTTTTAAATAAAAAAATTCAAAAAGTTGAAGTATTATATCCTAAGATTATTGAATATCCTAGTGTAGAAGAATTTATTAATATTTTAAAAGATAAAGAAATTAAAGATATTAATAGAAGAGGAAAATGGTTAATGTTTAACTTAGGTGATTATACATTACTTAGTCATTTAAGAATGGAAGGAAAATTTTTTATAAAACAACATGATGATGAAATAAATAAACATGAACATGTTATATTTAAGTTTGATGATAATGAATTAAGGTATCGTGATACTCGTAAGTTTGGTCGTATGTATTTATATAAAAGTGATGAAGTAAATGATAAAAAACCATTAAATGAATTAGGTTTAGAACCATGGGATAAAACTTTAACTAGTACTTATTTAATAGAAAAATATAAAAATAAAAAATTACCAATTAAAACTGTTTTATTAGATCAAAGTATAATTGTTGGAATAGGAAATATTTATGCTGATGAAATATTATTTTTATCAAAAATTAATCCACTAACCAAATGTTCAGATTTATCTAAACGTGATTGTGAAAGGATTATTAAAAACACACGTGAAGTATTAGAAAATGCGATTAAACTTGGTGGAACTACGATAAGAAGTTATGAAAGTAGTGAAGGAGTACATGGTTTATTTCAAAATGAACTTTATGTACATAGTAAAGAAAATGAAAATTGTCCTATATGTAGTACTAAAATAAAAAAGATAAGAGTTGGTGGTAGAGGAACTTACTATTGTAGTAAGTGTCAAAGAATTAAGAAAAAAGTTGAAAAAAATGTGAAATAAGTCTTTATTTTGAATTGATTTTGTGATAAAATTATTTTTGTTAAAAAAGGAAGAAGTGGTATTGTGAAAAAAACAAAGATAATTTGTAGTATTGGACCATCTAGTTGTCCTGTTCCTGTTATGACAAAAATGGTTGAAGCAGGAATGAATGTTGCTCGTATTAATTTTTCTCATGCAACTGATGAAGAAAAAAAAGCTGTTGTTGCTGCAGTTCATGAAGTAAGAAAAAATACAGGAAAACATATTGGTATTTTATATGATACTAAAGGTCCAGAATTTCGTAATGGAATGCTTGAAAATGATAGTATTAATTTAGTTGAAGGAAAAACAATTCGTATTGTAAAAGAAGATGTACTTGGTAATGAAGAACGTTTCTCAGTAAATCATCCTAGTGCAATTGATTCTTTAGAAATAGGAAATTCAATTTTACTTGAAAATGGTTTAATGGAAATAATAGTTGTTTCTAAAGAAGAAGATGGTGTTACTTGTAAAATAATTCATGGTGGAGTACTTGGAAACAAAAAAAGTTTAAGTGTTCCTGGTGTTAAGTTAGATATTCCATTTGTAAGTGATGTTGATCGTGAAGATATTATTTATGCATGTCGTCATGAAGCTGACTTTATTGCTTTATCTTTTGTTAGTACAAAAGAAGATGTTTTAGAAGTTAAAAAAATATTAGAAGAAGAAAATCGTACTGATATTAAATTAATTGCTAAAATTGAAAGTCGTACAGGTGTAAATAATTTAGATGAAATTATTCAAGTATGTAGTGGTATAATGGTAGCTCGTGGTGATTTAGGTGTTGAAGTACCTGTCTATGAATTACCTATTATTCAAAAAGATATTATTAAACGTGTACGTGAACGTGGAAAAATTTGTGTTGTTGCAACAGAAATGTTAGAATCAATGAAAAAGAATGCTCGTCCAACACGTGCTGAAGTAAGTGATGTTGCTAATGCTGTATTAGAAGGTACTGACGCTGTTATGTTAAGTGGTGAAACAACAACTGGAAAATTCCCAGTAGAAACAGTTCAATATATGGCTTCTATTTGTGAATATGCAGAAAGAAATTATAATTATAATCATAAATTTGCTGATTTACGTCATGAAAATATTACAAGTACAATTGCTCATGCAGTAGTTGAGGCTGCTCATGTACTTGATATCAAAGCAATTGTAACACCAACTATGTGTTGATATACTGCAAACAGAATTAGTAATTTATAACCAAATAGTGTTATTCTAGCTGGATGTACTAGTGAAGAAGTTGCTCATAAATTAGCTCTTAACTGGGGAGTATACCCATTTGTAATACCAGTTTATGATTCAGTAGAAAACGTAATGATCGAAGCTAAAAAAGCTGCTAAAAAATTAGCAAATTTAAAACCTGGTGATACTATTATTATGACTGGAACATTCTCAAATAATTTAGATTCTCAAGCTACAAATTTAATGACAGTAGATAAAATATAAGAAAATTATTAAATTTTCTTTTTTTTATGTTATAATGTAGTTGGGTGAGAATATGGACAAAAAAAAATCATTGGAAGAATATCAAAGATTATTTAGTAAGTTGCCTAAAAGAGTAAAAGATGCTTTAACAGAGGAAGGTAAGTTAAGTAAGAATGAAATTATTGAGCAAATAAATTTACTTATTGCTTCAAATAAAATAAATATTAATGTTCCTAACGATGAAATAGAAAAATCGATTACTAATAATCAAAATAAATATATTTCTAATATCGAGGAACACACACGTGAAAATGCTGCAAACTATATGTTTTCTTTGATGAATGTTGATATTAATAATGAACAAGAAGTATTGAAAATTACAAATGATAGTTTAAAAATAATATATTCAATTATTGGTAAAGTTTATAATTCTAAATATTTTGAATTATATGAAGGTAATTTAAAAAAAGATATAGTTGATATTTTAATAAATATTAATAGTCAAAATCCAAATATTACTTCTTATGAAGAAAAAATAAAACACATTGTTAATGAAGTAATTAATAAAATTGCATTACAAAGTGGATATAATGTAAGTAATCGTTTGACTAGTGGTTATGTTAGTGAAATAAAAGATGCTGCTGGTAATTTAGTTACTTCTATGGAAATGGAAAATGCAGTAGTAAAAAAATAAAAGATTAGTCTTTTATTTTTTTGTTATTTTGATATAATGAAATTGGTGAAATTATGGATATAAAAAAGATAAAAAAAATGAATAATGATAAATATCAAATTATTACAAGTGATAATACTAAAATTATTACTTATGATTCAGTTATTTTAAAATATAATTTGTTATATAAAAAGAATATTGATAGTGAACTTATGAGTTTAATAATGAAAGAAACTAGTTATTTTGATATTTATAAAAAAGCTGTAAATTATATTTCTAAACGTTTAAGAAGTGAATATGAAATAAAAAAATATTTAGAAAAGTATGATTTAAATGAAAAAGATACAAATAAAATAATAAATGATTTAAAGAAAAGTAATTTTATCAACGATTATAACTTTGCTAAAGCATATATTTCAGATAAAGTATATTTAAGTAATTATGGCCCATTAAAGATAAAACGAGATTTACAAAATCATTATATTGATACAGAAATAATTGAAGAATTAATTAATAATATTGATGATGAAGTAATTTTAGAAAAATTAAATAAATTAATGACTAAAAAAATTAATAGTAATAAAAAACATTCTAATTATATTTTAAAACAAAAATTACTTTATTATTTTAAAGATTTAGGTTATGAAACTAGTATGATATTAAATTGTTTAGATAATTTAGGTAATAACGATGATAATATTCTAGATAAAGAATATGAAAAGTTATATAAAAAATATTCTAAAAAATATAGTGATTATAATTTAGATAATAAAATTAAAGAAGGCTTATATCGTAAAGGATTTGATATTAATAAAATAAATGAATTTATAAATACAAAAAAAGAGTTTTAAGACTCTTTTTGTTTTTCTTTGTTAATTTTAAAGGATATTAGATGTTTCTGTAGTATATAATTATGAGGGTTTATATTAAAATAATATTGACTTTGTATATACAATGTAATATAATTGCATTGAAAGAGGGTGAACTGTTATGAGTAAAAGTTCTAATATTATTGTTCGTGTAGATTCCGAGGTAAAACAACAATCTGAGGAATTATTTAAAGAAATGGGGATGAATATGTCTATAGCAATAAATATTTTTTTAAAACAATCTATAAAAGAACAAGGTATACCTTTTAAAATTTCTATTAAACCAAATAAAAAGACTATAAAAACCATAAAAAAAGCTAATCAAGGTAAAAATTTAAGTGATAATTTTACTAATATGGAAGATTTATTTGAGGATTTAGATAGTTGAATTATAAAATAGTTTATACTAATCAATTTAAAAAAGATTATAAAAAAATAAAGAAAAGAAACTATAATATTTGTTTGTTAAAAAAAGTTATTAGTTTATTAAGTAGTAGTGCTAGTTTAAGTGAAATATACAAAGATCATTCTTTATTTAATGATAATAAATATCAAAATGTTCGGGAATGTCATATTCTATCTGATTGGTTATTAATATATCAAATAAAAGATGACGTTTTGATTTTAGTTAGAACTGGGACACATAGTGATTTATTTTAAAATTATTATTTTGATTGTTGTTTAACAAAAAAAGAGTTTTAAGACTCTTTTAATTTTTGATAAATATCCTCTACATCTAATAGAACTTGTTCTTTTTTATAATATGGTTTTAAATGTAAATGATAATGTTTTACTTCTTGAATATCACCATTATTTTGAACAAGAGTTAAACCATCAATATTTAATTTTGTTTCTAATAAAGATCTCAAATATTTTGCAACATCCATAATATGCATTAAAGTTGCATCATCAATGTCACTAATATCTTTATAATGTTTTTTAGGAATAATTAAAGTATGACCATTTACATCTGGATTAATATCTAAAAAAGCTTTAACTTTATCATCCTCATATATAGTATATGAAGGAATTTCTTCTTCAATTATTTTACAAAATACACATTCCATATAATCACCAATATAATTATAACACGTTAAATAAAATATGTAAAATAAAAACTTACCAAGTGGTAAGCTGTCAAAATAAATTGACTTGTGTTTTGAATACTGCGATATTCATTATTATTATGGTTAAAAACAAAAAAAATAAACAATTAAGCTTTAATAATAAAGTTATTTTTGATAAAATATTAAGTGGAGATGATTGTATGCATAAATTAACAATTAAAAATTTATATGTAAAAGTTGCTGATAAAGAAATTTTAAAAGATTTTTCTTTAGAAATAAAAAGTGGTGAGATACACGCTATAATGGGTCCTAATGGAACTGGTAAAAGTACTTTATCAAAAGTTATAATGGGAGATCCTACTTACGAAGTAGTTAGTGGTGAAATTTTATTTGATGATAAAAATATTAATTCTTTAGAGGTTGATGAAAGAGCTCGTTTAGGAATATTTTTAGGAATGCAAATGCCACTTGAAATAGAAGGAGTTACTAATGCTGATTTTATGCGTAGTGCCTTAAATGCTCGTGATGGTGAAAACTTTAAATTATTTCAATTTATAAAAGATATGGAAGCAACTGTTGATAAACTACATATGGATAAAGAAATGATTCATCGTGGTGTTAATGTTGGTTTCTCTGGTGGAGAACGTAAAAAGAATGAAATACTACAAATGAATTTATTAAAGCCAAAAATGGTTTTATTAGATGAGATTGATTCAGGATTAGATGTTGATAGTCTAAAAATAGTTGGTAATGAAGTTATGGATTATTATAAACGTGAAAAACCAGGAATGTTAGTAATTACTCATTATCAAAGACTTCTTGATTATATTGTTCCAGATTATGTTCACATTATGAAAGATGGACATATAATAAAAAGTGGAAATAAAGATTTAGTTAAAGAAATTGAAGAATTTGGATATGATATAAAAGTTTCTAAAAATAGTACGTGTGTAGTAAAGGAAAAAGTAAATAATGAATAAAATAAAAGTAGTTAATGATATTATTGTTTTAGAAGATACTAACAAAAATATTGAAGTTAAATTTGAAAATAAAAATGATTCTTTTGATGTTAATAATATTACTTTAAAAATAAAAGAAAGTTGTGATATTGAAATAACTTATGAAGCTTTAGAAAAAACTAAATTAGATATGTATTTTTATGTTTATCCTAATGTTTCTGTAAATATTTTTGAAGTTAGAAATGGTGTTAAAACAAAGGTTCAATATAAATATTATATTGAAGAAAATAGTAGTGTTACAGTTAATAAATTTTATTATAAAACTAAACATCGTGAACTTGATATTGTTAATTTAAATGGTGAATTTAGTCGCTTTGATTATTATTTAAAAACAATTGCTAAAGATAAAGAAAAATATGATTTTATTATTAATCATAATAAAAGTAATACTATAAGTAATATATATCACCATGGAATAAATAATAGTGATGAAAAATTAACTTTTAATGTAACTGGTGTTGTACCTAAAAATAAAATTGGTTGTGAACTTGAACAACAAAGTCGTATTATAACTAATAAAGATAATGAAAATACAATCTCACCTAATTTATTAATAGATGAAGAAGATGTTAGTGCTAATCATGCTGCTTTAATTGGAAACTTTGATAATGAAGAAATATTTTATATGATGAGTCGTGGTATTAGTTATGAAGATGCTAAAATATTATTAACTAATGGATTCTTATTATCAGGACTTAGAGAAGATAATCAAGAAAAAATAAAAAACATTTTAGATACTGTCTGGGGGTGAATTTATGAACCGTGAAGATTTTCCTATTTTAAAAAATAATCTTATTTATTTTGATAATGGAGCTACAACTTTAAAACCACAAGTAATGATTGATGCAACTGTTGATTATTATAAAAATTATAGTGCTAATGCACATAGGGGAGATTATAATATAAGTGTTAAAGTTGATGAACTTTATGAAGAAACAAGAACACTTATAAAAGAATTTATTAATGCAAAAAAAGAAAAAGAAATAATATATACTAGTGGAACAACTGATTCTTTAAATCGTATTATTTTTGGTTATTTTGCTAATACTTTAAATAAAGATGATGAAGTTATTCTTACTAAAAGTGAACATGCTTCTAATCTTCTTCCTTGGTTTGAACTTGTAGATAAAATAGGAATTAAAATTAAATATATTGAACTTAATGAACATAAAGAAGTTACAGTAGATTCTTTAAAAAATATTATTACTGATAAAACTAAAGTGATCAGCATTGCTCATATTACTAATGTTATTGGTGATGTAAGGCCAATAAAAGAAATTATTAAACTTGCTCACTCTAAAAATATTTTGTGTGTTATAGATGGTGCTCAATCAGTGCCACATATGAAAATAGATGTTCAAGATTTAGATATAGACTTTTTAGCTTTTTCAGCTCATAAGATGTGTGGACCAACTGGTGTTGGAATTTTATATGCTAAAGAAGAATTATTAAAAGATTTAAAACCAATTAGTTTTGGTGGAGGAATGAATTCAACTTTTACACCAAATGGTGATAGACTTTATTATGCATCACCATATTTATATGAAGCTGGTACTCAAAATATTGCAGGTGTTTTAGGATTTAAAGCTAGTATTGAATATTTAAGTAAAATAGGTATGGATAATATTAGTAAGTATGAAAAGGAATTAAAAAAATATGCTGTAACAAGATTAAAAGAAATAGATAATTTGGAAATATATAATGAATTTAGTGATAGTGGTATAATTTCTTTTAATTATAAAGATATATTTGCTCAAGATCTTGCTATTTATTTAAATAAATATAATATTTGTGTAAGATCTGGTAGTCATTGTGCTAAAATTTTAAATGAAGAATTAGGAATAAAAAATACTTGTCGTATGAGTTTATATTTTTATAACACTAAAGAAGAAATTGACTATTTAATTAAAGTTTTAAAAAATCAAAAAATTAAAGAAGAAATTATTTGATTTCTTTTTTTTTACTTACAATTTGTGATATAATTATTTTATAGGCTAGGAGGTTTATTATGGCCAAGAAAAAGAAGAAAAAAGATAATAAGAAAAAGAGTAATGGTTATGAGATAGAATTACAGGGATTAATTATAATTTTAATAACAATAATTGGATTTGGAAGATTTGGTATTGTTGGTAAACTTGTAAGTTCTTTCGCATCTTTTTTAGTTGGTGCTTGGTATAATGTTTTATTAGTTGCCTTATTTATAATAGGTGCTTATATGATTATTAAAAGAGCACGACCTGATTATTTTACATCAAAACTTTTTGGAATATATGTATTTTGTATTGGAATACTAGTTTTCTCACATATTGGTTATGTAAATGAAACAGGACTAAGAGGATTTCAAATTGTAAAAGAGACAGTAGATAATTTTTTAGCTTCTACAACAAGTATATCTAATATCCAAGGTGGAGGATTAATTGGTTCAATTTTTACAGCTTTATTTGTTGAATTATTTGATATAGAAGGAACACAAATTGTCTCATGGACTTTATTAATTGGTGGCTTTGTTATGTTTACAGGTATTTCTATTGCTGATATGATTAGAGCTATGATTGATAAAACAAAAGATACTATAAAAAATAGTAAGGGATTACATAAAAAAGATAAAGAAGAGATTAAAAAAGCTGAAGATGAATATGAAAGTGATGGTAAAGTTGTCATTAGTAGTGTTGATGAATTAATTCATGAAACTACTAATAAGACTAAAGAAGAACCAAAATTAAATGTTAATGAACAAACTGGAGAAATTATTGAAAATAAAGGTTATAAATTTCCACCAATTACTTTATTAAATCCAGCACCTAAGAAAAATAATAAAGCTAACGAAGAAGTTATTAAAGATAACGTTAAATCATTAGTTCAAGTATTAACTGATTTTGGTATAACTGGAAAAGTAGTTGCTGCTCACATTGGGCCAACTGTAACGCAATATGAACTTGAAATAAAAGCGGGTACTAAAGTAAGTAAAATTTTAGGTATTAATAGGGAAATTGCTTTAGCTCTAGCTGCTAAAGATGTACGTATTGAAGCACCTATTCCTGGTAAAAAGACAATTGGTATTGAAATTCCTAATAAAGTTACTAGTATGGTTTCAGTAAGAGAAATATTAGAAGCTGTACCTAAAAATAAACAAGATTCTAAATTACTTACAACTTTAGGACGAAATATTATGGGTGATCCTATATATTGTGAAATTAATAAAACACCACACTTATTAGTAGCTGGTTCTACAGGTAGTGGTAAATCTGTTTGTATTAATAGTATTATTGTTTCAATATTAATGCGTGCTAAACCAGATGAAGTAAAATTAGTTTTGGTTGACCCTAAAAAAGTAGAACTTTCTATGTATAATGGGGTTCCACATTTACTTGCTCCAGTAGTAACTGATCCTAAAAAAGCTAATATTGCTTTAAAGAAAATAGTTGTAGAAATGGAAAATAGATATGAACTATTTAGTAATAGTGGTACTAAAAATATTGCTGGTTATAATACTTATGTTGAAAAACAAAATAAAACAAGAGATGAGAATGATAAATTACGTAAACTTCCATTTATTGTAGTTATTATTGATGAGTTAGCTGACTTAATGTTAGTTGCTGCTAAAGAAGTTGAAGATTCTATTATGCGTATTACGCAAATGGCTCGTGCTGCGGGAATTCACTTAATAGTTGCAACGCAAAGACCATCAACAGATGTCATTACTGGTGTTGTAAAAGCAAATATTCCATCACGTATTTCTTTTGCCGTTTCTTCAGGAATTGACTCAAGAACTATCTTAGACCAAACTGGTGCTGAAAAGTTACTTGGAAAAGGGGATATGTTATTCTCAATGCAAGGTGAAGGTACACCAGTTCGTGTTCAAGGAACATATATTGATGAAGATGAAATAAAGAAAGTAGTAGACTTTACAATTGCTCAACAAAAAGCTCATTATGATGAAACATTTACTTTAGAAGCTGAAGATCGTGGTGCTACTACAATGGTTGATTCAAAAGATGATTATGAAGAACCATTATATAATGAAATAGTAGAATTTGTTGTTCAAAGTGGTAAAGCTAGTGCTTCATTATTACAACGTCGTTTCCGTTTAGGTTATAACCGTGCTGCTCGTTGTATTGATTTATTAGAAGAAAGGGGAATAATTGGACCATCACGAGGTTCTAAACCACGTGAAGTATTAGTAAAATTAGAAAGTAAGGAAGATGATGATGAATAAAAAATTAAAAAAAATTGTCTTAATATTATTTGTTTTAGTTTTAGGTTATGGGATAGGATTTAATATAAATCACTATCTTAGTTTAAATAAAACAATAACTTATAATTTTAATAAAGATGAGTTAACAGAGTTAAAAGAAACTAAAAAAGAACTAGAAGCTAGAATAGATAATATTAATAATTTAGAAACAAATAAATTTACAGAAGAAGAATTAGCGACAATAAAAAATGATTTTTCAATGATAACTGAATATTTTAATGAAATGACTTTTTGGAAATTAGAAGGAAAGAAAAAGTTAAATATTAATGACTTATATTTACTAAAAGAACAAATTTATGATCTTCCAACTTTAGCTCTTACTAGTTTAGTTAAAATAAGAGAAAAATATGTTGCTGATAATTATGAAGAATTTTCTAATAAATTATTTATTATGTTTGAAGTGAATTCAAAAAATGATTTTAATAATTTAGAAGATAGTTATACAGAAAATGTTGAATTAGATTTTTCACAAACTGAAAATTATTTAATAACTTATATTGAATATGTATCTTATTTAAGTAAGTGGGTAGAAAATTATGGAGGTGATACTAATGCGTAAGTTTTTACTTCCAACAGAGTTATTGGTAATGTTTACTGGTATTTTATGTTTGTTTTTATCTTTTTATGGATTTGAATATTTTAATAAAATAATATTTATTTCTATTATTTTGATATTGGTAATAGATGTATTTATAATACTATATAATTTAATAACAAAAAGAAAAGAAAATATAATAAGTGAAATAATGCATATATCTTTCTATTTATATATAGTACTTATATATGTAAGATTGTTCTTTGATAAAAATATGTTATATGTTGATAATGTTTTAGAAAATAGATATACTTTCTTGAATAGTCAATTTGTAACAATATTATTAGGTATAATTAGTTTAACTCTATATCAAATATTAATTCAATTAGAAAAAAAGAAGAAAAAGTAAAAAAAACTTGTATTTTTCTATTAAATGTGTTAGAATTAATAACGTGTAATCCGCTGTCACTATATTATTAGATATGATTACAGGTATAAAAAAAGGAGTGAGACTGATGAATTTAGTAGAAAAAATTACTAAAAAACAAATACGTACTGATTTACCTGAATTCCGTGTTGGTGACACTATTCGTGTTGGTGTTAAAATCGTTGAAGGAAATAAACACAGAGTTCAAGCTTTCGAAGGATTAGTTATGGCTATCCAAGGTCGTGGTATTGGTAGAACTTTTACTGTTCGTAAAGTATCTGGTGGTGTTGGAGTTGAAAGAACATTCCCAATGAATAGCCCAGTTATTGATACTATTGAAGTTGTTCGTACTGGTAAAGTTCGTCAAGCTAAATTAGGTTATATTAGAGATTTAGTTAGCCAACCAAGAATTAAAGAAAGAAATAAAAATCAAGTAAAAGAAAATAAATAAGACGTATAGTCTTATTTTTTTGAAAGAGGGGATAAAATGAAACTTTTTAAAGAAGTTTTACCATATTTAATAATTATAATTGTAGTTATAATTATTAGAACATTTATTATTACACCAGTTCGTGTTAATGGTGATAGTATGAAACCAACATTAGTTGATAAAGAAATTGTTTTATTAAAAAAATATGATAAGAATTATAAACGTTTTGATATAGTTGTTTTTAATGATGCTAGAGGTCATTTAATAAAAAGGATAGTTGGTTTACCTGGTGAAACATTATATTATAGTAATAATAAATTATTTATTAATGGAAAATACGTAAAAGAAGATTTCTTAAGTTCAAATGAGAAAACTTATGATTATGAATTAGATACTGTTATACCTGAAGGTTATTATTTTGTAATGGGAGATAATCGTGATAATTCAACAGATAGTAGAATAATTGGTTTAGTGTCTGAAAAAGATATATTGGGAACAACTAGTTTCGTTTTATACCCATTTAATCGTTTTGGTAACATTTAGTACTCACCTAATAGGTGAGTTTTTTTGACATAAAAAAATGCTATACTATAAATAGTGATAACATAGAAAGGAGGATAATCATGAGAATGTCAACTAGAAAAAGAAAGAATATTATTATAGTAATTTTAATGGTAATAGCAGTAGGCATGACTATTGGTTATTCTGCATTAAGTAGCTATTTAACAATCAATGGTACATCAAATATTACAAGTGATTTTAAAGTAGTATTTACGGATATACAAGAAGGAACTATGAACGGTGCAACAACAGTTCAAAAATCATTTGAGGCTACAACCGCCACATTTCAAGTAGATTTAGAAAAACCAGGAAGTAGTGCAGAGTATAATGTAACAGTACAAAATAAAGGTAAGTTAAATG